>JBDUAX010000083.1:0-12344 GCA_040004455.1 Gemmatimonadaceae bacterium | reverse complement strand
CACGGATTGAAGCACTGCTTCGTCGTTCACGACCGATTCGTTCGGGGGCCGTCGTGGCTGAATTCGGGAACGTGATCGTCGATCCGGTAAGCCGGCAAGTGACTCGTGCTGGTTGGCCAGTGGCGTTGAGTCCAAAGGAATTCGATTTGTTGTGGTCATTGCTTGAGGCCGACGGCGCGGTACAAAGTCGATCGGAGCTGATGCAGGGAATTTGGGGGTACGAGGCATCGGTATTGAGCCGAACCGTGGACACGCACATTGCCGAACTGCGCCGGAAACTCGAGGATGATCCAACGCAGCCAGCGTACCTTATAACAGTTCGCAAGGCGGGCTACCGTTTGCAGCGCTAACGCATTTCGTTCCGTGAGTTCGGGTTTGTGTTTCGTAAACAAAACGGCGGCGAATCATGAGTGGTGACGATCGATACGACGTGATAATTGTTGGCGCGGGGCTCGCAGGATTATCGGCGGCGCAAAGCCTTTTGAAAGCCGGCAAGCGCGTGTTGGTGTTGGAAGCGCGCAATCGCGCGGGCGGTCGTGTGTGGACTAGACGCGACGAGCACACGTCGTATCCGATTGAACTGGGTCCAGAGTGGCTTGAGCATGATGGTGAGTGGCGACAGATACTGAACGCGGTATCTGCTGATGTGACTGCTGCCGATGGCGAGTTTCTGGAGCGGATTAATGGAGAGTTTTTTGATCGGTCGGACCGCCAGCACGAGATGGGCGAATTGGTTGCGAAGCTCAAGAACGTAGTTGACGTGCGTGGCGATGCGACGTTGGTTGACGCGCTCGACGCATTGCGATTGGACGACGATTGGAGCGACGCGCGACGACAACTATTGTCGTATGTGGAGGGATTTCACGCGGCCGATCCGGCGCGAATAAGCGCGCGCTGGTTGGCACGAGTTGAAGAAACGGAACCTGGCGATGCATCACAGTCCCATGCCATACCGGGATTGTCGAATGGAATTGACACGCTCGTTGCGAAAGTCGGCGCTGATAACATCAGACTCGAAACCACAGTCATTGGAATTACGTGTGAGCGCGGTCTTGCTGAAGTTGACGCAATCACGGCGAACTCGCGCGTCAAATTTCGGGCGTCGGGGGTAATTGTCACCCTCCCGTTGGCGGTGTTGAAGCTGCATTCCGAAAACGAAGGCGCCATTCGATTTACGCCGCCGTTGCCACAATCGAAACAGGAGGCTTTTGGGCTAATTGAGACTGGTAACGTTGTGAAAGTAGTCATGGTATTTGATAAACCATTCTGGAAAAAGCGACGCGAACTGGACGAGGCGTTGTTTATCATGGCATATGATGAAGTCATTCCAACCTGGTGGACCACGAACCCTGTCGATGCGCCAGTTATTACGGGATGGTTAGCGGGTCCAAAAGCCGTGCTGCAAAACGGATGGCAAAGGGGCGACATCGTTCCGGCGTCGATAACGACATCGCTGGCCGGCGCGCTGGGCGTGTCCCACGATGTCGTTAAGCAACATTTGCGAGCGGTGCATTCGCATGATTGGTTGAATGATCCATTTGCTCGCGGCGCCTACACCTACGTGCTGGCCGGTGGAATGGATGCGCATAAGGCGTTGGCTGAACCCATTGAAGAAACACTGTTCTTTGCTGGTGAGGCGACCTGCGGCGACGGGCACAACGCGACAATGGAAGGCGCGTTTCAATCGGGGCGACGAGCGGCGCGAGAGGTTCTCGCACTCGGCACGCTGTCGCAAAGCGCGACGGATGCGTAAATACTGGCAGTGCCAAATCGATGTCACTTCGGCAACATCCTCGAGAGTGCTGATCATGAAGACCAATCTCCATCGCCGCATCGCTACTGTTGCCCTGCTGGTTACTGTGCCGCTTTCGTTGGGCTTTGCGCAGGGTGCGCCGAAGAATGCGACCAGCAGGTCGACGCAACCGAGCGCATTGCGCGTTGAAGAAACAACAATTGCCAGCATTCACGCGGCGTTTGCCGCGAAAAAATACAACTGTCATCAACTAGTTCAGCGTTATCTCGATCGCATTGCTGCGTTCGATAAACGCGGGCCAGATATCAACAGTTTGATTCTCGTGAATCCCAATGCCATTGCAATTGCCGATTCACTGGATAAACGGTTTGCCGCGAGCGGACCCGTGGGCGACTTGCACTGCATTCCGATGATTGTGAAAGACAATTACGAAACGCACGACATGCAAACGACTGGTGGTTCACTTGCACTCAAAGGGTGGATTCCGCAGCAAGACGCAACGATGGTGCGAAAAATTCGTGAAGCGGGTGCAATTGTGCTGGCGAAATCGAACATGGCCGAGTGGGCGTTTACGCCGTACGAAACCGTGAGTTCGATATTGCCGGGGTACACACACAATCCATATGCGCTTGATCGCGTTACGGCCGGATCGAGCGGTGGAACTGCCGCAGCAGTTGCCGCAAGTTTTGGTGAAGTTGGATTGGGAACCGATACTGGCAATTCAATTCGCGGACCGTCCTCTCATCAGGCGCTCGTTGGCATCCGCAGCACAATGGGACTTACTTCGCGCGCTGGCGTCATTCCGTTAAGCAACGCCGCTGATATTGCTGGCCCAATGGCGCGCACCGTTGTCGATGCTGTGGCTGTGTTTCAGGTTGTCGCCGGCGAAGATCCGGATGATGCCGTGACTGCGGTGGCGACCACGCATCGCGACAAGGATTATCGCCTCGCAGTGAAAGCCGGTGGATTGAAGGGCGCGCGAATTGGCATTTTGCATCAGGCGTACGAACGTCCGGCACCAGACAGCGAAATTGTCAGCGTGTTTGCGAAAGCTGTTGATGCGATGAAGGCACAAGGGGCGATAGTTGTCGACTTCCCTGCTCTTCCCGATTCGGCAATGCGCGGACGCGGAAGCTGCGGCGGCTTCAAGCCCGATCTTGCCGGGTACTTTGCCAAGCGTGGTGCGAATGCGCCGGTCAAGAGTGTCGATGACATTTTGAAAAGCGGTTTGTATCACCCGTCAATTCTCGCAAACCTGCAACGAGCGCAAACTGGCGCGGAAAACTCCGACACGAGTGCTGCTTGCCAGAGCAACAAGTTGAGCCGTCAGCGCATGCGTGATGCTGTCACCTCATTAATGGATTCACTCAAGCTCGACGCGCTGGTGTATCCAACATGGAGCAACCCACCGCGTTTGATTGGCGATTTGAACACGCCGGCCGGCGACAACAGTCAGGTGTTTTCACCAACCACCGGATTTCCGGCGATCACGGTTCCAATGGGTTACACGCGCGACAACAAATTGCCGGCCGGTATGACATTCTTTGGTCGTGCGTGGAGCGAGAGCAAATTGATTACCCTTGCTTACGGATTTGAGCAGGCGACAAAGCATCGTCGCGCGCCGGCGAGTACTTCGACAACGATCGCGACGCTGCGGTAATTCGAAATCAGTTGCCGCGCGCCTTCACTATTGAATCGATCAAACCACGCGCCGTTGCGTAGCTCGCGCCGTCGGGGAACCACGTTGTCAAACTGTCCGCGCCGAAATATCCAAACCGAAGGCCATTGCACACCACCCAGTGCTTGTTGTCTTCGGTTGGAATGACGTCCCATTCAAGCACGTCTTCCCGCACGCGTTGACGGGCGTTGAATCGTTGTGAGCGGCGATCGACATCCTGTTCTGCAACCGTAACAACCGACGCGCGCGCTACCACGGTGTCGCCATGCATTTCGAACGGCAGCAATGAGTAACCTGCCAGCAGTGTGGTGGGGAAAAATGAGTTTCCCGAATCGTCACCGCAATTCGTAAGCGCCTGCAAACTGTCACGCGTTAAGCTGCCCTCTCGCGAGGCGTCGAGGAAATGTCGCAACACTGATTGCGCGTTTAACACAAGCGCGGAGTCGAGTGCTTGCGGCGGCCCTTTTGTTTTCTGCGCGGCCAACTCGTGCTGATCGGACTTGTTCACACAAGCCATTGCAATGCCAACTGTTGCGCACGCCCAAATTATTGAGTGCATTGTACGAACGAAATGTGGACGACGCTTGATGATGATCATGTGGGTGCTCGCTGCCGACCAACTTACTCAGGCTACCGCCTTCACGTCCTTGTGTTTCAGAAATCGCAACAACGCGTTCTCTTCGCGTGTGAGCCCGCTTTCACCTTTCTTGCGCGAAGCAGATTCCTTCACGAACAGCGCCAGCAACTTCTCATCTTCGAACGATTTGAGAATTGCTGGATGTATGTAGCACTTGCGACTTACCGCGGGAGTGTTGCCGAGTTGCTCTGCCACGGCTTTAACTGCACCGAGTGATTTCGATTTCGTGAGCTTCTCGCCGCTTGCGTGTGCTTCGAATAACGCGCCAGCCGCCAACAACGTTCCAGCCCAGGTGCGAAAATCCTTCGCGGTGAATTCGTTCTGTGCAACGCTCCGCAGATATTCATTAACGTCATTGGAGTGCACAACGTGATGCGTTCCGTCGGGTGCGTAATACTGAAAAAGCTCCTGCCCCGGCACATCGCGACACCGCTTGACCAACGCCGCCAATCGCTTGTCAGTGAGACGTATGTCGTGCGACTTACCGCTTTTGCCACGAAACTTGAATACGATACTGGCGCCGGCTATCTGCACGTGGCGATCGAGCAGAGTTGTGAGTCCAAAGGACTTGTTGCTGCGCGCATATTCGGTATTGCCCACGCGAATGAATGTCAGTTCGAGCAGCCGCACTATTGTTGCGAGCACGCGTTCCCGCGTCAGTCCGTTGCTGGCCAAGTCGTCGTTGACGCGCTTTCGAATGGCGCCCAGTGCTTCGCCAAATTGAATGGAGCGCCCGTACTTGGTTTCGTCGCGAACGCGGCTCCAGTCGGGGTGGTAGCGATACTGTTTGCGTCCGCGGGCATCGCGCCCGGTTGCCTGCAGGTGCCCGAGAGAGTCGGCCGAAATCCAGACGTCAGTCCAGGCCGGCGGTATTACCAGTGCCTTGATGCGAGCGAGGGTGGCGGCAGCGCGAACGACCTTGCCATTGACATCCTTATAGGAAAACCCCGAACCTGCCAGTCGACGGGTAATTCCGGGTTCTCCATCATTCACGTAGTGGAGTTCGGCGGCCTTCGCAGACTCGCTTGGCGGCGTAAACGGTCCTACGGTTGTGTTTGCCTTGCTGCGTTTTGCGTGGTTGGCGCGCAACGACTTATTCTGCACCGATCGTGTCATTGAATGGTAACCTTGATCTCGAAAATTCCGTAAATCGTTTATTGACAGTAAGTTAGAGGCGAGCACGACCATTGGCACCGGACTTGCTCTTGACCTGGTCAACTTCCACTCCCCCCACCTCAGGTTCTCCGCATGATTCGTCGTCTCGCCGCAGTAGCCGCCGCCGGTTTCTTGATGCTTGACTCGTCTGCCGCAATGGCGCAGTCGTGCCAGACCAATGCGGGCAACATCGTTCTGAATTGCAGTTTCGAGTTGGGTACCGTACGTGACGGGGCCGACTACCCAAACGCTGACGTGTCGAGCTGGACCAACTCCTACGCCCCGCAGGGTGGCACGTTTGAGCGCTGGACGAACGGATTTGACGGATTCTTTGCGCAGGATGGCAACAGTCATATCGAACTGCAGGTGAACGGGCCGACCTACATTCAGCAATTGCTCGGCACCACCGCCGGCGCGAGTTATTCGCTGAGTTTTTGGAGCGCGCACCGCCCGCGTGACCAAGGTGGCTTCAGCCAGCTTGATGTTTACGTAAACGGTTCGTATCTCACTTCGACCGGTCAGATTTTCGATCCCTACCAGTGGCACAACTACAATTCGAGCTTTGTCGGAACTGGTGCGGACGTGATTGAGTTTCGTGCGATGGGAAATCAACTGAGCTACGGCGACTTTCTTGATAACGTGACTGTTGAAGGCACGCAGTTGGCCAGCGATGTTGTGCCCGAGCCGTCATCGGTTGCGTTGATCACGGCGGGACTGATGATGATTGGGGTTGCATCGCGTCGTCGCCGAGTGCAGACGAAGTCGATTGCCTGATTGAAGTAGCGGTGAGTTCAGGACCGAAATACAGTAACGTGTGCTGGTAGTGGAAAACGGGGTGACTCACGATATGTGGGTTGCCCCGTTTCCATTTCGTTCAGGAAAGTTTCTGCCAGATTTCCTTGATTTCTTTTGCGACCAGTTCGCCTGCATCACCGCGTACCGGCAGGTGCTGCATCTTCAGATCTTCGATAACCGCGCCCGGAATTACACGACTCAAATCCATGACGATTTGCGCGTAGTCGGCGAAATGCGTCCGGGCGTGACCGCTTACTTCATCGTCGCTCATGGCGACCGAACTTGTCAGCAGCATCTGATAGCCGATCGAAGCGAGACTGTACGCCGTGTAGTCATCACGAAGGTCCTTCGACAGGCTTTCGCTGCGAACGAGGTCGATTGCGGCGGCTCCCAATCCGGCAACGACTGAACCGGCGCGCTTCACAGCTTCGGCAACCGACGAAGTGGTGTCCATTTTGCGTGAAGTCTTGAGCGCGGTGAGCGCGCCAATGTGTTTCGCGGTGATCGTCGCCGCTTTCGACAGCGTTCCAGCGAACTCGGGATGGTCGCGGCGCAAATCGCCCAGTTGTGCATCAACTGCCTTGGCGATGTGCTCTTCGAGCGCGAGCATGTCGGTGATGTAGCTGTTAAGCGCGTCCTGCATTTCTGTCTGTGCCATGAGTTGTTTCCGGTGCGGAGGGTTTGTTGAAATCAGCGAGACGCAAAAAGGCGTGCCTCGGATTGCACCGGGGACACGCCTTCATCTCGTGAAGCGGTCTTCACTCGATAAGCTGAGAATTCGCGCCGAAGCCGTTTTCTCGTCTTTGAATTTCCTACGTCTCCACTAACCGCCGTTGAGTGGGAGGTTCCTGTAAATTTGTGCAATCTGTGATATACGACCGGGTGGGGTGGCGGAAGCAACGTGTGTTTAAGGCTATGTCCCGCTCTCACCGTCGCCGCATACGAAACATGCGTACGCCATCGTCACACAGTATTCAGGACATCGCACGTTGCGGGCACGCGCGCATTGGCGACCGAATCGGTGCGCGGCTTTGTAACATTGCAATCGGGACCTTGTTGTTCATGTCGTTGAGTAACAGCGCAGTGGCACAGCGCGGCGGAGGCATGGGTGGTATGGGTGGCGGTCGAGGAGGCGGCATGGGTGGGGGCCGCGGCGGCACGAGAGGTGGCGGGGGAAATGGCGAATCGCCCTCAAAACGCATCAAATCGGAATTCGAAGCGAGCGATCCCATTCAGTTTCTGCTCAAGCGCGACAAACCGCTGAAACTCGACCGGACGCAGAAGGATTCCCTTAATGCGCTGCATAAGGAATTAGATGCGATGGAGAAACCAATGTTTTCGGATGTCGAGAAATTGTTTTCTGATGCAGAGAAGAACAAACAGGATTCGCGCGACAATGGCGATGAACCTGCTGCGGATGGCGGTCGTGGCGGACGGCGCATGCCCGACGGCGTTCGAGAGTTGGTCGCGAAGCTGGCAGACACTCAGTTGGCATTCAAGGATCGCGCGCTTGCTCACTTGAACGATGGTCAACGACACATCGCCGATTCATTGCAGGTGGTTTACGACACTGAGCTGCGTGACAAACAAGCGAAGCCGCGTTCGCAAGGTGGCGGCATGGGTGGTGGCATGGCGGGCGGGCGAGGCCGAGGAGGAGTGTAGGTAACGGTCGAACACCACGCAGCAAATTTGGGGGCGGCCCAGCAGATGCTTATTTCGCGTCAGCTGGGCCGAGATTTTTGAGGGAGGCTTTGTAGGTAGAACTATTCGGCGCGAGCGTGATCGCTTCCTGATAGGCGCGCCGTGCGTCATTTACGCGATCAAGTTTTTCGTAGATAATGCCCAGTCGATAGTTAGCCGACGCGCGATTGCGTTGGTCACTCATTCGCGGTGGGTTCGCAATGTAATGCTCGACAGCGCGCGCTGCGGCATCGAGATGCGTGCCCGTGTTTGCGCCAATGATTCCCATTTGCATGTAGGAATCGCTGTAGGTGGAATCGAGCGCAACGCTCTTTTCCCACATCGTAAATGCTTCATCGTTGCGTTGCTGTTCGCCAAGGAGCAGCGCAAGCGGTGTGTATGACCAGGCGCTATCCGGTTGCGCCGCAATAGCGGCCCGCATTTCACGTTCGGCAGTTTTGAAATCACCGCGATGATGCGCAATGAAACCAAGCAATCCGTGTGAACGACCTGGGCTGGATGTGGAGAGTGAACGCGAGACTGCTTCTGCGCGGGAAAAACTGCCGCCGAGTATCGAAGGTGCGGTAAGGTAAAAACGGGCCAGCTCGCTGCGCGCGTCGACAGAGTTGGAGTCGAGCTTGACCGCTTGCTGCAATTCCTTCTTGATGCGAAGCGTGTACAGAACCTGTTGAAAGGTGAATGCGCGCGAACCCTGATCGGCGTACGCGGCGGCGAGCCACAAATGATATGCCGAGCTGTCGTGACCGGAGTTGATTGCTGCATTGAGGACGTTGGCTGCCTCAGCTGCGGAATCGGCGGCAATGAGTTGGCGAGCGCGTTGCACCGGTGAATTTGAACGTGATTGCGCACTCGCGGTCATTGGCGCGCATACGAAAATCGCGAATGCGACCGCGGTCAATTGGCGGAGGACGCTCATCGTTCGCCGCTGCCGGTGATGGGTCGGTTCGTAATGGGGCGTTGTGTATTGGATTGCTCGTTACTCAAACCACCGACTTGCAACCACAATGCACGCAAGTCGTCGCTGATTTTCTCGCGATGTGACTGTGCTGCTACCAGGCGCGTGTGCATGCGGCGCATGAGTTCCAGTTGATTGGCCAGCAGTGCGCGCATCTGTTGTCGCTCTTCACCGTACTTTTCCTGAGCATCAATTGCCGCAATGCGTTCTTCGATGCGCGCGGCCTCTGCTTCATCGTCGTTTTGTTTCAGCTCTGCAATTTCGCGATCGACGACGTCGACTTCAGCCACGAGATCACGCGCTTTGGCGAGTGCTTCGCTGCCCGCACTTCGAGCGGGGCCGGCGAGTTGTTCCGCAACCGTTGCGAGTGAGCGAAGCATGTCGTGCGGTGACTTTGGTTCAACTCGGGCAATGGCGCTGTTGGCGGCGGCGAGAACAGGTGCGACTGAATCGCGGCTCCAGAATGGTGAAAGCGCGGGCGCGCCTATGAGGCGCGAGGCGACAGATGGACCAAGTTTGAACCGACGTTTGGCCCAAATTGTGGCGGTGCCAAACGATCCCACCATTAAGACCAGGCCCAAGGATGTAATTGCACCGAACACCACTAACATCACGTCGCCGGCTGCAGATGCGGTCCACGCGATGCTGCCGGCCGTGAACGCGTGTGGCGCGCGCTCCCGCGGTGAATCGAGCAATGGGAACAGAAACGGCAACACTGAAAACTCGAAGAGGACGGTGAGTGCGATGCCGAGGCTCCACGATGCACGAAGGCGTTGAACGATTCCTGGCAAACGGTCCGTGATGTCGCCGGGTCGCCGGTGAGATTTTGGCCACCAGAACGGCCACCACCGCGGCTGCCAGAAGTACACGCGAAGTATTTGAGACCATTCGTGACCCGCTTTGCGCGGGGTGCGAAGGGAGTTGAGGGACATCACTACGAATATGAGCGGATAAAGACTCCACCATCCCGAAAACACACCCAGGTGCCAATTGCGCACATACGCGGCGCCGATTGCGATGACTGCAACGTACGCCATGATGATTGGCAGCAAACCACCACCAATTACTTCACGTAACTCGGGTGGGAGTGCCGCTTCACCAATCGCCGCAACGTCGGTACCAAGAGCCTGACGAAAGCTCTTGCCGTCCTGCCAACGTTTGTTCGGATCTTTTTTCATCGCGCGATCGATTGCGTCGGCGATGTCGTCGAGGGTATTGGGCGCGACAGACTTTACAGGAGGCGCTTCCGTTGCGACCTGCTGAAAAAGAATTTCATGCAGATTCTTTCCTTCAAACGGAACGTGACCGGCAAGCATTGCCCAGCCAACAACGCCCAGAGAATATAGATCACTACGACCGTCGAGCTCTCGATCACCGCTGGCCTGTTCGGGGGACATGTAGTGTGGCGTACCGATAACCGCGCCAATTTGCGTGAGCGTTTTTCCACTCACCTGTCCGCCCTTCGCAATACCGAAGTCAGTCAACATTGGCCGACCGGTAGCGTCGTCAATGAGAATGTTGTCGGGCTTGATGTCGCGATGAACCGTACCTTGCCGATGGGCGTAGTCGAGTGCGTCGGCAATATCCGCGAGAATTCTTCGTGTTTCTTCAGCGGGAATTGCCCCTTCGCGTTTCATGCGATCGGCCAGTGATTCGCCGCGCACGTAACCCATTACGAAATAGCCCAATCGTCCGGCCTGACCGAATGCGTACAATGGCACGATGTTGGGATGTGACAAACCTGCGACCGTGCGTGCTTCGCGCTTGAAGCGCTCCATCGCATCGGGGGACGCGGAGATTTCCGGCGGTAAGACTTTAATTGCGACAGCGCGTTCGAGTGTGCGATCGCGCGCAAGATAGACCGCGCCCATTCCGCCGCGCCCCAACAAACGAATGATGTCGTATTGCGCGGCGAGTGCGTCTTCGAGTGCAGCGCGCAATGCATCTGTTGGTGGCGCGACGGGAGCTGTCATCGACTAGCTTAAAAACTTTCGCTGTTTAAGAAACGATGCAACCGCGCGCGTTCCCAGTTGCTCGGGAGCTTCATTCCAGCTGTTATACGACGATTCTCGAGTAGCGCCGGCGTTCAGGAGCTGATCGATGACGGCGATATACTCGTCATCATGCCCAGTGCGCGAGTTCATCGATCCATGCGCGGCCCAGGCAAGAGGCGAGCTCCCGTATTTGTTGTCACGAACATTGATTGGTGCGCCGAGTTCAATAAGTGCGCGCGCGACGACAGGGCGTCCGTGCCAGGCCGCCCAATGCAGTGGTGTGCCTCCCCAAATTCCTTCGGCGGAAATGCTCCAGCCGAGTGCGATCATGAGACGCACGGTTTCCTCTTTGCCTTCTCCCGCTGCTGAGTGCACAGCCTGGCGATCTTCGTCGGTGAATGTTGAAAAGAGAGCGGGATGCATGGCGAGAATCTTCCGCGCAGCCGCTTCATCCGCAACCACACAAGCCGCGATTAGTTGATCAACCGGCGTAATCTCGTTCGCATCAGCGCCCGCGGAGAGAAGATACTCGACGACGGGGGCGTTTCCGGATCGCAAGGCGAGCGCGTACGCACTCTTGCCGTCGCCGCGTGGCACATTGACGTCGGCACCGTGTTCGACCAGCATGCGTACAACGTGCACGCTGTGTCCATTAGACGCGAAACGATGCAACGGTGTTTCTCCACGCGTGATTGAAGTGCTGTGTCTATCGTCGACATAGCTTGGGACGTTGGGATTGGCACCGTGTTCAAGAAGCCATTGCATACCGCGTGCAGGTGATGCACCCAGCGAGCCATGTTCAGCATGCCCGGCGACAAAATAGAGCGGCGTGTTATCCCAGTAAGCATAGCGATCGCTCAGATTCGCACCGAACCTGAGCAGCAATTCAAGAACTTCGCGATGATCGCGTTCGGCGGCGTGAGGAACACATTCGGCATCGTTTGGATCGGCGCCGTTTTCAAGCAGGAGTTTCACGGCTCCGACGTTGTTCGCAGCGCACGCGAAATAGGCGGCGAACAGTTTGTCGTGATTGTCGCCGTACAAAATGTGCGCAGTTGGTTTCGCTCCGTGTTGCAACAGCAACCGCACGCATGCCGTGTTGGCATCGGCCAAGCCGGGGTTGAGCGATGGCAGGAGGGTGCCTGCTGCATAGATCAACGGTTCCGCGTCGTTCGGAGGACTCGTTTTCGTTGCGAGCGTTGCATCGCCTGCAAGCAATGCCTTTAGCGCATCGACATCGCATGCTGCAGCGGCGCTGTGGGCATTGTACTTCGCGACTGCCGGATGCTGCGCGAGAATCTCCGCGGCTTTTTCACCTTCGTTTTCGCGAACAGCGTGCAAGAATCTCTCTGCCTGTATCTGTGCCGGTCCGGCGCTTTCTACTGCGTGTTTGAGCTCGGCCCAACTCTTCGCGGCGTGCATGCGCGCAACTGCATGTTGCACATCGGCCAGCTTTATGGTGGCCGATATTGCGTCTTTGTCGAGTGAGACGAGGCGCGGAAGACTGTCGCGCAGTTTTCCAATGGTGGTGGCATCGCCGGCGCGCGCGAGCGCGAGAATTTGCTTGGCATGCGCCTTGAGCGCGTCCATACCTTGTGGAGCGGACATTCTACGACCTCCATGATGCCCGAGTCCGCACAGCGGGGCTGGAAGTTCGTAGGCACGAACTGCGTGGT
>JBDUAX010000470.1:0-3659 GCA_040004455.1 Gemmatimonadaceae bacterium | reverse complement strand
TGTGCGAGTATGTGCAACACCTCGCAATTGTCGACTACTTGTGCGTGAGCGCGTCCCTCGAGAACCGACTCGTGGAATACGTTGACCATTTGCATGAGCACTTCGTCGATCCAGTTGTCGTGACGAATGGGCGCTACCGCGTGCCTCATATGCCCGGCTACAGCATCACGATGAAAAGCGAGAGCCTCGCGCACTTTTCATTCCCCCAGGGCGCGGCGTGGGTAAATCGATGACACGAACAATGCAGGCCGCGCTGCTTACTGATGTTGCGCAATTTGAAATTCGCGTTGTTCCCGTAGTCGATCCAAAACCGAGCGAGGTGCTCGTACGTGTCACCGCGGTTGGATTGTGCGGAACAGACATTCAAATAGTCGCGGGCAATGTTAACTACAATCGCGATGAGTTCGGACAACCGCGATCGCTCCGCGACCATCCACAAATACTCGGCCACGAAATTTGCGGTGTCGTAGCGGAAGCGGGATCGAGTGTGCGCGACTCGATGCCTGGTGATCGCGTGGTAATTGACCAGGGGCGTACCTGCATCAGCGAAGCGATGGCGCCGGTTTGCGAGTACTGCGTGACCGGTGATTCGCATCAGTGTGAGCACTACGCCGAACACGGACTGACGGGTCTGCCGGGCGGCTTTGCTGAATACGTTACTGTGCCTGCGGTGAACTCGGTACGTGTTGAAGGTGAAGTGAGCGACGAACTAGCCGCGCTCACCGAGCCGCTGGGATGTGTATTGCACGCGTCGGAAGTGTTGCTGCGCACCAAAGGTCGATACACGCTTGAACGAGGGGTCAACAATCGACCGGTGCGCACGATTGTCATTTGCGGAGCCGGACCGGCCGGTTTGTTGATGGTGCAAGTGTTGCGTCGCGTAGTCGGGTTTGATGGTTTGCTAATTGTGAGCGAACCAAATGCGAAGAAGCGTGCATTGGCAGAACACTTTGGGGCGACGACAATCGATCCATCATCGGTAGAATTGGCTCAGGTGGTGGCCGAGTTGACGGAAGGGCGGCGTGCGGAAATGTTGATCGAGTCGTCGGGTGCAGGCTCGGCGTTTCGCACTATTCCGGGGCTCGTGCGCAAGCAAGCGACCATTTTGTTGTATGGTCACGGTCATGGCGGAGAAGATTTGAGTCTGCTTAACCCTGTGCAGTTTCTTGAACCCACACTGGTAGCGACAACGGGTGCTTCCGGAGGGCACGACGCACACGGACGCCCACTTGTTTATCAACGCGCGCTAAGGCTTATCGAAGATGCCGTGGTTGACGTCGCTTCGTTAATCACGCATCGGTATTCTTCGCTCAATGCGTTGCCTTCGGCCTTTGCCGGCGAACATCGTCATCCGGATTATGTGAAAGGTGTGGTGCTGCTGTGAACGCGTCCCGGATATTTCTTCAACTCACTGACGTCATGCTTACTCGATCAATTTTTGCGCGCGCGGCTTCACTGGCGCTGACTGCAACGATGCTCATTGCCTGCAGCAAGGGTGACACGAATTCGTCGGCAGCCGCAACACCGGCGTCGGCCGCCAGTGGAGATTCAGCCAGGAACGCCCACAGAACTTTGATAATTGCTGTCGTGCCGAAGGGAACGACGCACGAGTTTTGGAAGAGCATTCATGCGGGTGCCGAGCAGGCGGCGCAGGAGGCGAATCAAAGTGGCGACAGCATTCGTGTAATCTGGAAAGGCCCGTTGCGCGAAGACGATCGTGAACAACAAGTGCAAGTCGTTGAAGGATTCGCCTCGCAACATGTAGACGGCATCGTACTGGCGCCGCTCGACAACCACGCACTGGTGCGTCCGGTTGAAGAAGCAAAGGTGGCGGGAGTACCAACCGTCATCATCGATTCCGGTCTCGAATCAGATCAGATTGTGAGTTATGTGTCCACCGACAACACCAAAGGCGGACAACTCGCGGCCGACGAACTGGGCCGGTTGTTGAACGGAAAAGGAAAAGTGCTGGTGCTTCGTTTGCAGGAAGGGTCGAAGAGCACTACCGAACGCGAAGAGGGATTTCTCGCGCGATTGAAAATCAATTTTCCGGGAATTACCGTCGTGTCGTCGGACCAGTACGCCGGTGCCACGCGCGAAACTGCCAAGCGCGCGTCGGAAAATCTGCTCAACCGTTTTGGCAAAGATCTCGCTGGCGTGTTTACGCCAAACGAATCGTCGACCATTGGCATGTTGCTCGCTCTTCAGGATATAAAGAAGGCCGGAAGTGTGAAGTTTGTCGGGTTTGATGCCAGCCAGATTCTGATTGATGCAATGCGCGCGCACCAATTGGACGGCATTGCGGTGCAGAATCCAATGCGCATGGGATATCTGGGTGTGAAAACCATGGAAGCGCAGATTCGCCATCGCCCGCTCGAAAAGCGCATCGACACTGGCGTTACGCTGGTTACTCCGGACAATTTTGATAAGCCGGAAATGCAGGACCTCATTCATCCACCAATTGCGAGATATCTGAAGGACGGATGACGTCTCAATTGGTTAATCACGACGTGTTCGCCGAATAGCTTACCCAACATGCAGCCATCGCGCGGCCTCAGCGTTTCGTCAATTGCCAAGCGTTACGGTGCGACCGTCGCGCTTGATTGTGTTGATCTAAATGCCGAGCCCGGGAAAATTCACGCGTTGGTTGGTGAAAATGGCGCGGGCAAAAGCACGTTGATGGGCGTGCTCGCTGGCGGCATTCGGGCGGACAGCGGTTCGATGACGTTCAATGGCGCTGAGTATGCGCCTGCGTCATCGCACGACGCGCGAGCACGCGGCGTTGTGCTAATCCATCAAGAGCTCTCGCTTTGCCCGCACCTCTCCGTCGCCGAAAACATCCTGCTTGGTTGCGAAATTTCCAGGCGTGGGTGGATTGATCGTGATGCCTCGCACGAACGTGCGTTGTCGTTGTTGCGCGAGTTGCCGCATCCGGAGATCACTCCCGATCGATTAGTGCGCGACCTGTCACTTCCGGCGCAGCAGATTGTCGAAATATGCAGAAGCATTGCCGCCGACACGCGCGTGCTGCTGATGGACGAACCAACGAGTAGCCTGCAAGGTGCAGATGTAGAGCGATTATGTGCCCTTATTCGTCGACTGGCCGCACGCGGTGTTGCGATCATCTACATCAGTCATTTTCTCGAGGAGGTTCGGCAGATTGCTGACACGTTTTCCGTGCTGCGCGATGGACGCGTTGCGGGAAATGGCGATATCCGGGACGCATCAAACAAGGCGCTGATTTCGTTGATGGTAGGTCGCGATGCGTCTGAGTTATTTCCGGTTCGCGCGCAGAATGCTCACACACAGACAGCACTCACTGTTCGCGATCTCTCGGCCCCGCCTCGTCTCAAGCATGCCAGTTTCGCGTTGCGCAAAGGGGAGATACTCGGCGTGGCTGGCTTGCTGGGATCGGGGCGCACTGAATTGGTGCGCGCGCTGTTCGGTCTTGACGCGATTCATGGCGGTTCAATTGAACTTGGCGATGCAGGGTTCGATGCGTTAAATAGTCTATTGACTAGTGAGCTGAATGAATCATCGAATACCGCGCACCGCAGCATTCGGCATCGCTTGAGCGGCAACACCACCGCTGAACGCGTGCGGCGCGGATTCGGTTACGCGAGTGAAGATCGCAAAGGGGAAGGACTCGCATTGCCTTT
>JBDUAX010000082.1:0-12391 GCA_040004455.1 Gemmatimonadaceae bacterium | reverse complement strand
GTCGGTGCCTGTCCTCTGGCACGCCTCTGCACCTCTTCCTTGCGAGTGAACATGTCGTCGTCACTTTGTCGTTGGGTGTCACTGCGATTGCTGACGTTGCCGCTTGTCTGCGCGATGAGTTCGCGCAGTGTTTTTGCGCAAGCGAAAACGGAAGCCATGGCAATGGAAAGTGGGTTCGTCATTCATTCGGAGACATTGCGCGGGCGCATCACGACCGATCACGGCGCTCCGCTTTCCAAGGCAGTCGTTGTTGCAACGATGGCGCCCTATCGCGCGGTATTTACCGATACAACCGATGCGAACGGTGCGTACAGTATTTCAGTAGCGAAAGGCACCGGAGATTATCTGCTCTATGTGTTCGCACTCGGACACACCGCGTTTCGGAAGCGTGCACTGCGAACTGGCAGCGACAGCGTTCTGACAACCGATGCGCAACTGGTGCCGGCCGTTCTGCAACTCAAGACGGTGCAAGTTGCGGCCCGTAAACCTGTTCCTTCTCGCGGTACACTTTCTGGTGTTGAAGCAGGTGGTGTGGAACGGGTTCCCGATGCGCCGATCGGCACTGTTTCCCCCGATCAGGCGGGCGATCTCAACACCCTGGCGCTCATGTTGCCTGGCGCTTCAGCTGCGCCGGGAGGTTTTTCGGTCCTTGGATTGGGTGCGGCTCAGAATAGCGCCACAGTGAATGGTCTCAACTTCGCTGGCGGCAGCCTGCCCCGCGACGTTGGCACGACCACGCGCGTTTCTACATCGACGTTCGATCCAGCGCGCGGTTGGTTCAGCGGCGCCAATGTGAATGTCGAATTGGGCGGTGGTGGGCTTTTTGGAAGCGCGCGCGGCCACGCGACTGTTGATGCACCGTCGTTGCAGGTGACTGATGCGGTTTCCGCCAGCGCTGGTCAACGATTCTCAAATGTGCGAGCCAGCTTTGGCGCCGACGGCCCGGTCACGTGGGAGAACAAACACTTCTACAACGTTGGTGCACAGATTGATCGCCGCACGAGTGATGTTGCGACGTTTGTGAACGCGAATTCGGTATTGCTGAATCGCGTCGGAATTTCTCCTGATTCCACCATTCGATTGGTGGATGCGCTGCATTCCGCGCACGTTCCCATTACGATGTCATCGCTTCCCACGTCACGCACGTCGGAAAATGGATCGCTTGTTGCACGCTGGGAACGTACGGCCATGAACTGGGGAACGTTCAAGCCGAGTCCCGTGACTTACGGCATTCTCGCGTTCGGTCAGGTCTCGCGCGATCGCGCGACGAACATCGGCATACTGGCCACCCCAAGTCGCGCTGGCGAAACGGTCAGTCAGTCTGCGGGGTTGCAAGGCGTTTACTCCCGCTTCTTTCACAAAGACTACTTAAGTGAAACGCGCTCTACGTTTTCACGAACAGATCGTCGCGAAACGTCGCTGCTGACAATTCCCGAGGGGCGTGTACTAGTGCAGTCATCGCTGGACGATGATGACGGTGGCGTATCGACGCTCTTGTTCGGCGGCAACAGTCAGGGAAATCGTGAAACGCGCACCATGACGTGGGAAACGATCAACACCACGAAGTTCTATGCGCAGGGTCGGAATACGCACGCCGTCAAGATCACTGGTGATTTTCGGTTTGATGGTTATCGCAACGACGTTGCGAGCAATCCGTACGGCGTTTTCAGCTATGGGTCGGTTGCCGATGTCGCGAGCAACAAACCGGCCGGCTTCTCAAGAACTCTTTCTTCGCCCACGCGCACTGGTGGCGAATGGAATGCGTTTGCCGCGATTGGCGACTTGTGGCGCGTGACGCCCCGCCTGCAGTTGCTGTACGGAGCGCGCATTGAAGGCAACGTTTTTTCGGCGCGCCCCGCCTACAATTCAGCGGTTGAGAACACGTTTGACGCACGCACCGATTATGCGCCGAACACTGTGCACGTCAGTCCACGCATCGGGTTTACCTGGTTGCACATGGCGGCGCAAAACACCGCAACGCGATTGGGGCCGCTTGGTATGTACTCATTGGTTACGCCAAGGTATTTGCGCGGTGGCATTGGTGAATTTCGGGGAATGACGTCCCCTTCGCTCTTGTCCGATGCGCGCATTGCGACAGGACTGTCGAATAGCGAAGACCGATTTTCCTGCTACGGAACTGCAACGCCGGTTCCTGATTGGGACGGCTACAACACCAACGCATCAACAATTCCGCGCGCCTGCGCGGGATCACTCGCATCGACTTTTGTTGACAGCGCACGTGCAGTGCGACTGATCGGGAAAGGGTATCGTCCGCCTACGAGCTGGCGTGCGAATCTCTCGTACGCTACACGCACGGCGAAAATTGATTGGTCGGTTGAGGGGGTGTACTCGCTTAACCTGCACCAACCGGGAAGCCGCGACCTCAACTTTCGCGACGTGCAGTCATTTGGCTTGAGTGATGACGGTCGCCCTGTATTTGTGCCCACCACCTCAATTGTTGAATCGAACGGCGCCGTGTCACCGGTTGCGGCGCGGGTGAGTTCTGCATTCAGTCGCGTGGTGAGCTCACAATCAGATCTGCGATCGGTCAGTCGGCAGCTTACGCTGGCGGCGCGGCCGTCGCCAAACATCATGTACAACTGGTTCGTTACGGGCGCGTACACCATCTCAAACACGCGGGCAGAGGCGCGAGGCTTTGACGGATCTGCTGCGGCATCACCATCCGAACGCAGTTGGGGACGCAGTGATTTCGATGCACGCCATCAGTTTCTTGCACAGGCGGGTTTTGTGTGGAAGGGCATCACAATTGGCGGGCTCACGCGCCTGCGGTCAGGGTTGCCGTACACGCCGATGATCGCCGGTGACATTAACGGTGACGGGTTGGCGAACGATCGCGCATTCATTGCGAATCCGACCGCCAGCACCGATGCATTGATGTCTGCGCCCTTGCGCACGCTATTGAATGCCAACAATTCGATTTCACGCTGCCTGCAATCGCAACTCGGAAAAATTGCGTCACGAAACAGTTGCGAAGGTTCGTGGAGCGCCACACTCAATGGCGTAATTTCAGTTTCCAACCCGACTTTGCGCGCTCACCGCATCACCAACATCTCGGTGAATTTCTCGAATCCGCTGGCGGGCATCGACCAACTCGTTCACGGCAGCGACAATTTGCGCGGTTGGGGCAGTTAGAACACTCCCGACGCAGTGTTGTATTCAGTGCGGGGTTTCAACGCGGGCACGCGACAATTTCAATACACAGTAAACCCGCGCTTTGGTAGCGTGATTACAAGCAACACCATTGGGCGTGCGCCGTTTCGCATGACGCTCGATGTTGCTATGGATCTGGGCAAGCCAGTTCCGATGCAACAGCTCAATCAGTGGCTCAGGCCCGGTCGCGGTGGAAATTCTGCGCCGAAACTCTCGGCGGCCGATCTCAAGAAGCGTTACGAGCGCAACGTGCCCGATCCGTTCAAGCTTGTTTTGCAGGACACAGACTCGCTGCTCGTGAATCGTGCGCAAGTGGAGGCGCTGATGCGAGCGCAGCCCGCGTATCGCGCAAAAATGGATTCACTCTGGACTGCTCTTGCGACCGATATGGCCGCCCTTGGCGATCACTATAACGATGCTTCGGCGCTTAAGCGACAGGAATCGGCGATTGACAGTGGTTGGGAGTTTACACGTATTGCAGTTCAGGCATTCGTTGCGCCAACACTCAATACGATTCAACTTGGATTGTTGCCCGGTTGGGTGGCTGCTCTCTATCTCACCGACAAACCAACACCGTATCGCATGTATCTCGCAGGACCCGCCAATTAGTGGTTTGTCTTATGGGCCCAGTATGTTGAGATCGAGATTCTCAAGCGCGCGATTTTCATAGCCGACTCCGGCTGCGCGAATCAGGCGCGGCCGCTATTCCCTGGGAGGAACGACAACGCTTTTGCTGGAATCGCGCTCAACTGCAATTGTGTAGTCTTTTGCAAGCATCACAACAGCGCCGACAGCGGCCCAGAACGGCAGCAGTGCTGCACCCGCGAACCCGGCGTTGAGCGGCATGTCGAGCAAGGTGCGACCTTCGGGATTGCGCAAGATGACGCGCCGGACATTTCCTTCCTTGATAAGCTCCTTGAGTTTTTCTTTGAGCTTTGTGCCGCTGACTTTGATTTCTTCCATTGGTGCGCTCATGACGTGATTGCGTTGAGTGAGTGGCGGCCATCGCCGATGAATTTGCGAGCCCGAAATTTCAAACTGGGTTCTCGATGATACAATGCGACCGGAATGGCATCGTTGCAAGCGTTATCTTGCGTTCATGAACCATCAATCAGACGGCGTCCCCGTCCCACCCGCATCCACTAAACCCGGCGCAGATGTGTCGGCGGCGTACGACCGCTGGTCGGTGCAATACGACAACGACCGAAATGCTACCCGCGATCTTGATGCGCAGATTTTGCGAAAGGCGCCGATTGAACTGTTTGGACGCGATGTGCTTGAGCTGGGTTGTGGCACCGGCAAAAACACCGTTTGGCTGGCCGAAAGCGCGCGTCATGTTACGTCCCTCGATTTCTCCGCTGGGATGTTGTCGGTTGCGCGCGAGCGTGTGCGTGCCGCGAATGTGCAGTTCATGCAGCATGACGTGCGCGAACTGTGGCCGGTGGCAGACAATTCTGTTGACGTGGTTGTCGGCAATCTTGTGCTCGAACATGTTGAAGACTTGCTACCGGTCTATCACGAAGCCGCACGTGTCTTGCGGTCAGGTGGGCAACTCTATTTTTGTGAATTGCATCCGTTTCGCCAGATGAGAGGGGGCCAGGCGCATTTCACAGAGCAATCGTCAAACGAAATCGTTCGCGTTTCAGCGTACGCCCATTCGGTGAGCGATTACGTGAACAGCGGAATTCAAAGCGAATTTGGACTGCAGGAAATCGGTGAGTGGCTCGAAAACAACGCCGCCGCCGATGCGGCGCCTCGGATATTTTCGGTGTTATTCAGGCGTGCGCCGCGCCAATGATTCTCAGGTAGTGCGCAGAATTGTTGTGAGTTGCGCGCGCACAATGAGTTGACCATTTACCGAGGCCACCGCCTGCGTTTTGCAAATGCCGCGTTTGAATTGCAGCAGTGTGCATTCCAATTTGAGTTCATCGCCCGCGCGTGCAATGCCGCGAAATTTCACCCGTTGCATGCCGACGAAATAGCCAATCGCGCCCTCTGCCCCGGCAGCTAATCCAACCAGCACGGCACCGGAGAGTTGAGCGAGTGCCTCGAGGACGAGCGTATTCGGCATTTCGTAGTGAGATGCCTTGCCGGTAAACCATTCGTCGGCCGTTACGCGTCGAACTCCAACCGCACGGCGCCCCGGATCGATTTCGAGAATGCGATCGACGAGGAGAAACGGATACCGGTGTGGCAGGAGTTCGAGTACGCTTGGCAGCGGGGATTGCATGCATGGAGTGTAGTTTGGTGCCCATGGGCTGTCACCTTCCCCATTTCAAACGAAGTTAACAATGCCCCCTTCTGTCGTTCGAATACTGGCCACTGTGTCCGTCTGCCTCCTGACTCGGCAAAATGCTGTGGCGCAAACTGCGTCTGTCCCACTCAAACCGTTATGGACCATTCGCGACGACGAGGACAAAATCGTCGTTGAAAAGCCAAATCAGGTTCGCATGAGTGGCGCCACCAGTTGGATCAGCGACGACGGTCGCTTGCAGCTCATTCATGTCGACGCAACCGGCAAAGTGCTGGGTACCGCGGGTCGAAAAGGTTCGGGGCCCGGAGAATTTCAGCGAATTGGCTGGTTTGGAATTGGCGTGAACGATTCGCTCTATGTGTGGGATGATCAACTGCGTCGCGTTTCTGTTTTTTCTTCTGATGGAAAATTCAAACGCACCGAAGTGCTCGAAAATGGAGCTTCGCAGCCAGCGGTTTTTGGTCGCATGAGAAACGGTGATTGGCTGATTTCAACTGCACGTTCGTTAAACGAACAGGCGCTGGGATTGTCGCGTGATTCCGTGGACATCAACGTCGCGAAGTCCATGCATGATGTAATGCGGCGGTTGTTCACGGTGCCTGGTCGAAAGATGGTGGCAGCGAAAGAAGGGGATGGCGTTTACAGAATGGATTTACCCGCAGGTTCGATGATTGGCTTGACCGGTTGCGACGCTGGAATTGTTGTGGCAGTTGGTGAATCGAGATCGGTGCGCGCCTATGACCCGCAAGGGAAGTTGCTGCGCGAGGTGATCATGAAAGACATTGGCAAACCGTGGGATGTTGCGGCCAGAACACAGGCGATTGAGTCATACTCAAGCAGCGCTCCGCAGCCGATGCGAGAAGCCATTCGGAAAGAATTTGAAAAACATGTTCCGAACCCGATGATGCACAATCCGCAGTTCAAGATCGGACGTGATGGCCGTATCTGGGCTGGATCTTACGATGAGCCATATCCGATGACAATTGTTAAGAACGATGGCAGCAATGCAGCTCGCGCGCTGTTTCCGATGAATTTCGTCTTCACTGAACAAGATTTGAACTCAGCTGTCGGAATTCAATATCTACCCGATGGGAAATCCGTTCAACGTTTTGAGTTGCCATTGGACGTGCGCGGCGTGAAAGACGCGCCGAACGCGTTGCACCCAACACTCGGCCGCTGTGAGACCGGTAGCGTGCGATAGGGAACTTTCGCAAAGTCAGTACAGCCTGTGGTATGTTTTGGTCGACCCTGCATGCTTCTCCAATTCGAAATAACAATGTCTCGCTTTGCGCCGGTACGGTTGGTGGTTGCTTTGTTGATTCCAGCTGTCTTCGCGGCGAAAGCGTTCGCGCAGCCAAAACCAACTGAACTCAAACCGCTCTGGAGCATTCGCGACGACGACGAAAAGATGATTGTCGAGAAACTTGGACGGATGCTCGCAACTGGCAGCACCACGTGGATCGCGGATCCGGGCAAGATGCAACTCACGCATCTCGATGCAACTGGCAAGCCAATCGGTTCAATCGGGAGAAAGGGTTCGGGACCGGGTGAGTTCATGCAAATCAACTGGTTCGATGTTGGCAGCAACGATTCTGTGTATGTCTGGGATGAAATTCAAAGTCGGATGTCGATCTTTGCACCGAATGGGATGCTTGCTCGCACGGAATTACTGAAGGAAATCAGCCAGAGAACTCAGATTCTCGGGCGCACGAGCAGCGGACTGTGGCTTGTAGAGAGCATCAAGTCGCCCAATACGATGCGCGGCGGCGTTGCTCAGGAGTCCGTAGTCGTCAGCGTTGCAGCATCACTTCATGGGCCACTCAAAAAAATACTGTCATTGCCTGGGAATTCGTCGTTCTTTGTTCCGGGTGGGAGAGGTACGAGCATTCCATTTGTGGCCATAACCAAGCTGACGGGATGCGAAGGTGGCTTTGTTGTTTCTGGAGGCAAATCGCAAAACGTTCGCGCGTACGATGCGAATGGTCGACTGTTGCGCGATGTGTTACCGAAGTTCGCAAACCCGGCAATGAGCGACGCGGCGCGTTCGGCCTCGCTGGAGGGCTCAGCGGCATACCTTGATTCGGGCGGTGGCCTTGGCGCGCGTAAACAACTTGATCGACTTGCTCCAAACCCGGCCTCGCGGCCCATTGATTTCCAAATTGGACGCGACGGCCGCATATGGTTTCAAGCGATCAAGCAGCCTTTTGGTTGGGCTATCTTGGACATAGAAGGCAGGAGCAAGATGCAAGTGCCCATACCATCGATGTTCTCTACTGGTTTTGATGAAGACTCTGCTGTTGGACAGACCTTCGACGCCGACGGAACCCGCACAGCCGCGCGTTACGCACTCCCTTTCAACGCACGAACTCCGAAGAAGGGCCCGAATTTATTGCATCCAGCTCTTGGACGGTGCAGCAGCACCGTGTAACAGTCACCGTCTACCCCCCAGCCAGCTTCATCAACCGCCGCATATCCACTCCACTCCACAACCTCTCCCGCATCGCACGCGTGTCCGCCAACGCACGCGCACCTTCGGCCGTCACTTCAAACATGCGCCGCGACGTGCCATCAACGGTATAACGGTTCGACAGCAACAAGCCCTTCTCTTCCAAGCGATCAAGCGTCGCATACACCGCACCAATCGCCAAACTGCGATCAGTCACGCGCTCAATTTCGCGCCGCACGTTCATGCCGTACGCATCTTCACGCGTGCGCAGCACAGCGACCAATATCTGCTCCTGCAGCACGCCCAGTGGCAGGAAATCGGAATCGTTACTCATTGTTCGCGCAGCACAATTGCCGGATCAACGGTTCCGGCGCGACGCGCTGGCACGAACGCCGCAATCAGACCGGCCGTTAGTACAGCAGCGCTCGCCCCAAGAAATGCGAGTGGATCAAGCCCCGTGACACCAAACAGGAGCGAAGCCAGCATCTTCGAAAACAGCATCGTCAGCGCGGCACCAACAACAACTCCGGCAATGATCAGCGTTGCGCCCTGACCGACGATGTTCGTTACCACGCGTTGACTCGTGAGCCCCAACGCAACTCGAATTGCCCAATCTCGCTTTCGGCGCGTTGCGAAGTGAGAAATGACTCCATAAATGCCCACCGCACCCAACAGTAACGCCAGTCCAGATAGAATGGTCAGCAGCAACATGATTTGCCGCGCCGGACCAACCGCGCCGTCAAACACTCGCTCCATTGTAGTTGTGCGCTGAACTGCAAAACTCGGCGCAATTCGATTGATACTGGCGCGTGCCGGATCAAGTAGCGCCTCGGCATCGCGCGGCCGATTGGTTTTGACGACGAAGGAAACTCCACTCATGAACCAGAACTGCGAATTGAGGAAATAGCGCGCGGGTTTCTTTCCGTCGAGCAACGCGCCTTCTGTGACATCATTGACGACGCCAATGATGCGCTGCGGCAGGTGAAATCCGCCGCCAATCCTGCGACCGATAGGATCCTGCCCCGAAAAATATTTTTGCGCGAGCAATTCGTTGATCACGACGGCGACTTCACCTGAGTCGGATTTCTCATCCTGTATGAACAAACGGCCACTCTTGAGTTTCATTCCCATAGTCTTGAAATAATCGGCGCTCACGGCCCGAAAGAACGTCGTACTGCGCTCCAATTGCTCGGCACCTTCAATAGTGATGGCGAAGCTGTTGCTGTTGCCGCGAAGCGGAATGCGCATGGCCAGCGCAGTCGACTGCACACCCGGAAACCTCGAAAGCGTCAACAGAATTTCGTTGAATGCGGCGTCACGTGCCTCGGGCTTTACGTCGCCACTGACAACGGCATCAATAACGGCCACACCGCGCGTATCAATTCCCGGATCAATCGCGTACAAATTTGTTACACTTCGCACCAACAACGCGGCCCCCGATGCTATCAGCATTGCGAGTGCAACTTCGGCAATCACCAGGCCGCGTTCAATGCGCACACCTCCCCCGCGCACACCGCCAGTGCGCGCATTGCTCAATACCCCCTGCAAATTCGCGTGATCGCGCCTGAACAATGATGACGACGGAATAAGCACAACCAGCAACATCGCAACCATCGAAAAGAGCATCGCAGCTACAAACAATGTCCAGTCGAAAGACGCACTTTCACTCCATGCACCAAGTGGCAATGCGCGCACCAGCGTGCCAAAACCTGCGGCGGCCAATAGTGCGCCAACTGTGCCGGCAACAACACCAATTAGTAACGCTTCAACAATTAGTGGTTGAGTAAGACGACGTCTGCTCGCACCCAGCGCCGCGCGCACCGCCAACTCCGAAGCACGTCCCTCAACTTGACCGAGCATTAACGCGGCCACATTGGTGCACGCAATGAGCAGAATCAAACCCATCGCAACAAAGGTGGCGGCAATTGCGGGGCGCAAATCGCCGAGCAAGTATTCGCGAACTGGTTGCGCTTGCAAATTGACTGTCTTGTCCCAATCGTGCGAGTAAGTGAAGCGTTCCTTGAGAATTTTTTCAAGTTGATGCGAACGCGCCGTCATGTTGTTGATGTCTTCGCCCGGTGCAATGCGCGCAACCAACGTGTAACTGCCATTCTGCCCTTCTGGATTGATCGGCTGCGGCAGCCACACGCGCACTCGAGGCGTCGGATACCAGAATCCGCGCGGCATAACACCAACTACAGTGCGCGGTTGTCCGTCGAGCGTAATTCGCGTTCCGACAATCGACGGATTCGCTCCCAATTCCCGCCACAGACCGTAACTGAGAATCGCAACAGGATCAGCGCCAACTGCATCATCTCCGGCTTTCAAATTGTTTCCCAGCATCGGGCGCGCACCCAGTACATCGAACAACTCACTCGACATGGAAATGCTTGGCAACATTCGCGCCGGCGCATCCCCTTCGCGCAACGTGACGTCATTCGGCCGATAGGTGCCGGCTAAGCGATATCCCGGAATCTTTCCGCGCAAATACGCGAACTCCTGTTCGGTCCACGACCCGGAAAACGAAAACGTGACAACATCTTTTTCGTTTGCAAACGGCAGCGCGTCGAACATCAAAGGACGCGCGACGCCATACACCGCCGCTGTTCCACCAATCCCCAACGCCAACGTCACAATCGCAAGCAGGGAATAGCTCGGTCGCGCCAGCAAACGGCGCGCGGCGTAACGAATGTCGGCAAATACGTTCTTGAGCATGGGTCCTCCGGGACTATAGTTGTTGGCGCGCGGTTCAAATCCGGAAATGCTTCTCCACGAACTCCACTTCATGAGCGACGGTGCCGAGCCAACGGCTTGTTGCCACAACCAGCTATTCGCTTGAGCGACGCCGAGGTTCTTCGCCATCGTTGCGTATTCAGCGCGGACGTCGCTCAACACTTCTTCGCGTTCGGCACGCGGCAGCAGTCGGCCGAGTAGCAACAGCGGAAGTGGTGGCGGCGTGTCGCTTTTGGGGATCGTGGTCACGGCAGGATTTGCGAATTGTCGGGAAAGCTGTTTTTTCCACTATCATTTCTACATTGTAGAAACGCTAGCTGCAACCTTTGGTTTCAGGGCTTCTGCACATTCGACACAGAAATGCTCATTTACGTTTGAATTCGAGAACGCCTCGACCAAATATCCGGTCCCAGTCCATTCCTCGCCCCGTTCCGCATTGCTGGCAATCACGGCAAATTCAGGGACTCGCCTTCCGGAGCTCTCATGCGTAGTCGGTTTTCCGTTGTTGGTATAAGCGCCGTATCATTGCTCGTCGGCAGCTCGTTCATCGCCAGTTCGTTGTTCGCGCAAAACCCACCCGCTGGCGGTGGTCGCGGCCGAGGTGGAGGGCCGGGGGGAGGGGGTACGGCGATTAGCGCTGGCGAAGAGTGTCCGGCTGGTATGACCGAAGTGCGTCCGCGCCGTTGTCAGGCGCCCGCAACGCCTGCGCCCAGCATCCTCGACTATCGACCTCGCTCAACGTTGGTCGCGCCGGTGCACATGGTGCGCAAAGCGAAATATCCGGCAATTGATTTTCACGGACATCCGGAAGGCCGATTGAGTTCGCAAGACAGTTTGACGAGTCTTGGATTGTCGCTCGACAGTTTGAATGTTCGCATGATGATTTCGGCGGATAACCTTTCGGGCGAACGGCTCAAGACATCCCTCGCAAATGTTCGCGCATCGGCAACGATGAAAGATCGCGTGCGCATTTTGGCAGGAATCAATTTTCAGAATGTCGGGCCGGGTTGGGCTGAGAAGGCGATTGCGCAGCTGGAGGCCGATGTTGCGGCCGGTGCGGTGGGTGTTGGTGAAATTCCGAAGAGTCTTGGCTTGTCCGTGAAGAAGCCTGACGGATCGCGTTTGAAAATTGATGATCCGGAACTTGATCCGATTTGGCAGGCATGTGCGCGACTCAATTTGCCGGTGTTCATTCACACGGCCGACCCAGAGCAGTTTTTCGCGCCACTCGATTTACATAACGAGCGCTGGTTGGAAGTGTCGTTGTTTCCGGGACGTCGCTATCCGCAGGACGTGTATCCGAGTTTTGAACAGTTGATGACCGAACGCGACAACATGTTCAAGCGGAATCCGAAAACGATTTTCGTAGCTGCACACATGGGTTGGTTGGCAAATGATCTCGGTCGCCTCGACAAGATGCTGACCGACATGCCCAACGTGATGACGGAAGTTGGTGCGGTGCTGTATGACATTGGTCGTCAACCGCGAGTCGCGCACGACTTCTTCGTGAAATTTCAGGATCGTATTTTGTTCGGAAAGGACTCGTATCAACCAGAAGAGTATCCGTATTACTGGCGCGTGTTCGAAACGAAGGACGATTACTTCGATTACTACCGGGGTTATCACGCGTTCTGGAAATTGTACGGCGTTGATTTACCCGATGCCGTGCTCAAGAAAGTCTATTTCGGAAACGCGTTGCGCATTACGAAGGGTATTCCACAAACGGGTTGGCCGAAGTAGCCAGTAGTGCAACGAGCAAACCAGCTCGTCAGAAAACACTCGCAGCA
>JBDUAX010000469.1:0-3680 GCA_040004455.1 Gemmatimonadaceae bacterium | reverse complement strand
CGTCCAAGGGGGCAACCTCCAAAACATCGTCACCAAAGCCGGCATCACCAAAGGCGCGCTGTTTCACCACTTCAGCGGCAAACTCGAACTTGGCTACGCCGTTGTTGATGAAGTGATTGAACCGCTGCTGATGCATCGCTGGCTCGATCCCCTTAAAGAATCGCGTAATTCGCTCGCTGAAATACAGCACAGTGTTCGACACTTCGTGACGGAGGATATTGCGAGTGGCACGTGGCACCATGGTTGCCCGCTCAACAATCTCGCGCAGGAGATGTCACCGCTCGATGCTGGATTCCATTCGCGCATCGACCGGTTGTACGGCATTTGGCGCGCAGGATTTTCGCAGGCAATTACGGCGGGAATAGCGGAAGGAACGGTTCTCAAATCGGTATCACCCGATCGTCTCGCGACGTTTGTAGTTGCCAGTCAGATGGGGGTGTGGGGCACAGGAAAGAGTTCGCGCAGTGAAGCATTGATGATCGAAGCGGCAGAAGCGTTGTGCGAATACCTCGAATCACTGCGCGTCGTGCCAGGAAGAGCTATTGTAACCTAGGCGAAGAAATCGACGAGCAACACTCAAACTCCCATTTGTTTTTCCCCTCTCCTGGCCGTTTCTTTTGCGGCGGCCTTTACTTGCGCAGCGAGAAGTTGCGCGCCCTCATTCCTTTTCGGAGCAACGCATGAAAGAGTTCATCCCGTACTTGAACTTCGACGGAAATACGCGCGAAGTAATGACGTACTATCATGGCATTCTTGGTGGCGACTTGAACATCATGACGTTTGGTGAAGTGAATCCTGCCACGCCCGATGCAATGAAGGACCGGGTTATGCACGCGAAAATTACGAATGGAAAAACGGTGCTCATGGCCTCCGATTCGCAGCCGCAAATGAAAGTCTTCGTGGGCAACAACTTCTGGCTGAATCTCACCTGCGAAAGCGATGCCGAAGTTCAGAAATTGTACGACGCGTTGTCAGCAGGTGGTGTGGGTATGATGCCGCCTGCCGATCAATTTTGGGGAGCGCATTTTGCGATGTGTTCCGACAAATACGGCATGAACTGGATGCTGAATTTCGAAAAAGGAAATCCGATGGGAACGCCGAAATAACGTCAGCGAAAACTTCTGGGGACTAACTGCAGAGCGGGTCGACACCTTGAAACTGTCGGCCCGTTGCTGTTTACGAATCGCTTTCAATTGATGACGGCTGTGTCACTGGACTTCCAACTCAGTGTGCGCGAATTTCCTATGCATGAGACAGCCTATGAACTACCTGTGCACCGCATTCGCAGCGGCACTAATCGCGACGGTCGGGTGTAAGGACAATCCAACTGCCTCCGCCCCTGCCACAGCGACTGTCCGATTCACCATCACCTCGCCATTCTGCGGCCCCAACTCCTACACAATCGACTTCGCCGCCGACAGCATTGCACTCGGCACCGAAGCAATCAAGGACAAGGGCACTTCAAAAACCTACACAGTGTCGACCGGACGACATGTGCTTGGAGCGTACATACAAAACTGGCATCTGTCGTTCGACACAACGGTGACGTTGACCGCCGGCCAAACACTGGTGCGCGATATCAATCTGTATTGCTCCTGACTGATAGGCCGGAGTCGCACACCTAGTGCGGTTTCCGTTACGGCATCTGTTAGTGCGCGGCGCCATTGTTTATGTGTTATTGAGAATCGTAATAGCGGTATTCGTATTCAAGGCAACAAAAATCAATTCGAACGAGCCAGTCACGCTAACGAACACGAATTCATTGTTGCTTCAACTCGGTGTTGTTGGCTTTCTGGTCGTCGTCAATTATGTCAACACCGATCGACGGCACGAACAGATGTTGTGGGCGAATCTGGGCTACAGCAACTGGGTCACCATGGCCGTCCTGATGATCCCCGCGGTGATTGGTGAAATTGCGTTTGGGTTGATGACTTCATGAGCGCACCTTTCCTTGAAGCGGATTGTGTGGGGAAGTCGTTTGGAGATCGGAGAATATTGAGCTCCGCATCACTACGTGCGGTGCCTGGAGAAATTCGCGCGCTGCTCGGGCGGAGTGGCATGGGGAAGTCCACGCTGTTGAAAATCGCGGCGGGCATTATTCCGGCCGACACCGGCATCGTGCGGTTGAACGGTGAAACGCTCTCAAACCCTTCCCTGCCCAACCTGGTGCGGCGCGGTGTGTTCTACTTGCCCGATCACGATTTCTTTTCGAGGAAGCACACGATTGGCGCGCAGCTGGAATTCTTCGAACAGACTTTTCGTCGTAGCACCGTAGCTCAAGCCGCGAAGACTGCGCGCATCGAGCATTTGCTCAATCGACAAATGAAATCACTATCGGGTGGCGAATTGCGTCGTGCGGAACTCGCGGCCGCTCTCGCTCGCAAGCCGCTCTGTCTCTTTGCCGACGAACCGTTTCGTGGAATTGCTCCAGTTGATCACGACGCACTGTCGGAAATTTTTCGAGTGCTCGCTTCGGACGGTTGCGCGGTCGTGATCACCGGCCACGAAGTGCCGTCACTGCTCGACGTGGCCAATCACGTCACGTGGTGCACAGCCGGAACGACATATGAGCTGGGTTCGCCGGCAACCGCGCGTGAGACTTTTGCGTTTCGACGCGACTACTTGGGTCCTGCACACGCAACGCGCGCCATCGGGTAATCGATATTACGAACCTTTCCGTTTACGGTGCCTTCAATGCGTGCCAGCAGCGAGTCATTGCGAACACGTTTGTAAACGATATGCTGCGGATAGTCATGCGTCAGATTCGAAAAGCGAACCAGCGTGTCTGAGACAATTGCTGACGTAAACACTGCCTCGGCCTGACCACTTGGTAACGCAACGTACACGGGTTTTCCGGCGCGCATCTCAACCCGAAGGCTTTCGTATTCGCGAACGGAATCTTTCACGACGGTACGGCTCATTCCCATCATCTGATGCCCAAGTGGTGCCATCCACTGCTCGTTCGCGACGCGCGTTGCGGAACGTTGCTCCCAACAGCCGGACATCCAGCCGAGTTGATTGACATCGCCGTGTGATTGCGCGGTGAGTGGCAGCGCTGCGAGGAGGGCTACAGAGAAAATGAAGAAATGCTTCATGGACAAGGAGAGGTTGGATTACGAGGCAAACTGGCTTGGACTCTGGAATGTGGCGGATTGACGGACCGATGGATTGGACAAATGCGACGCACGCGCCGGATATTTGGGTCATGGATTATCAGGAATTCGAGCCGGCGGCCGATCTGCGACGATACGTTCGCTGCATCTGGTCTTTGCGAGGCACGGCCCGTGCTGGCGAAGAGGCAGATCCGGTATTTCCTGATGGCTGCCCCGAGCTGATTATCAACTTTGCCGATCCGTTTCGTGCTCGTGTTGGAGACGCGTTCGTTGAGCAGCCGTTGACGATGCTGGTCGGGCAAATCACGCAGCCCCTTGTCGTCGGCCCAACGTACGCGGCCGACATCCTCGCTATTCGGTTCGAACCGTTTGGTGGTGCAGTTCTGTCAGACAACATGGCGTCGATTACGAATACCTGGCGTGATGTCGAACCGCTGTTGATGGAACGATGTGCCTTTCAGCTGAGTGCGGTAAGATCGGCGGCGAGTTACGAGTTTCGCGTTAGCGCGATTGAAGATTTGGTACGAACGTTGATCGGGTTGGCCGATGATTCTCACGCGACAGTTG
>JBDUAX010000081.1:0-12414 GCA_040004455.1 Gemmatimonadaceae bacterium | reverse complement strand
CATCAGGTTAACAACCCGGGCCGGCAAGAGCGACGGCCTTTCCAGCGCGAACCAGGCACTCGGCCGCTGGAACTGGTTGCACCTTTGCAACAAAGTGCGCGTTGGTACCCGTTGAAATGTCGAGTGGCAGCGTTGACAGTTTGCCATAGCGGCGCAGGTCAATCCATCGGCTGCCTTCCATCAACAACGAATAGCGTTTCTGCAGCAATAACTCGGTCAACACGGCATCGTCGGACGACGCCGTTGTAAGCGTGGATGCGGCCAGCCCCCCGGAGTTCACGCGAATCGCGTTGATGAGCGTGATCGCGCCAGCTTTGTCACCCGTTGCAAGCAATGCTTCTGCGCGAAGCAGAATGAGTTCCTCGTTACGGATGATTGCGATTGGCGATGAGATGCCGGCGTAAACGCTGAGCCCAAGTGAAGAAGCGATACCGAATCCGCCGGGTGCCGAGCGCTCGGCCTTGCTGAAAATCTTGGCGGTGTAGCGATTGTCGTTGCTACCGTCCGCTTTCTTCGGTACGTCGGTAAGAATTGAAGGATGTGCAAATAAGTCTGATGATGTCGTAGCGTTGATGGGGTTATTCACGTCTGGAGAGGCTGCGTACGGATGGAATGGACCAGCATCCAGATCTGCGCGCGTCGTTGCCGTAGTGTTCACGAACGACGCCGTGTTAGCCGTCAACGAACGTGCCCACGCCGTTGCACCCCCTCCTGCTGTTGCGTAATAGGCCGCAGCCTTGGCCATGATTGCACGATTCAGCTTACGGAACGTGGCGGGTGTATTGAACCCAGCAAAGCCCGCGTGCAGCGTAATGGGGAATGCTGCGCTTCCTGCTGCGAGATTGGCATCTGCTGCGTCGAGCGTGTTCAGAATGTATTTGTATACCGAGTCGCGCGAGACGAATGGCGCGATGTCAGAGGCATCCTGCTTGATCTCGACTACCGCTCCAAGCGTATCGCGAGTGGCGATAACCTCGAGCAGCTCCAGTCCTTCAATTGTCTGCGCAAAACCGAGCGCTGCTTTCTTTTGGTCAGCGGTAAACGCACCCGATCCGTTTACGAGATTTTTGAAGTTGAACACATCACGCAAATTTCCGTATTGCGTGCCCCAATTGCCGTTTGCGAATCCGTTCGGATCGAGCTTGTTAGCTCCAGCAATGCCGACCAGGAAATTGGAAACGTTACGCGGTTCCTGCGACGTGTAATTAAATGCCTCTCGACCGAAGATTCCCGTTGAGAGAACAAACGCGCCTTTGCTATTGCGCAGCTGACGCAACAAACCCGTTGCCAACAGTTGCAGTGCCTGTGGATCACCAGCGGCCGCAGCGACAGTGGGAGCATTAGGATTGGTGATGTCCAATTGGGTGTCGCTGCAGGCACCAAGCGCGGTCGCGGCAGCGGCCGCGAGCACTGTGAATCGGAGTGAGTTGAATTTCGTCATGGCTCAGTACCCCACGTCAATGCTGAAGAAGAACTGACGGCTGGCCGGGAACGGATTCAAATCGATGAAGCGATTGAAGTTCTGGTTGCCGAAATTGCTGAATTCTGGATCATAGCTCCAGTACTTCGACCACAACGCCAGGTTGCGACCGCTGGCATTCAAGCGCAAGCTTTTCGCGCCCTTCAACTTCGCGGCCCACGAATCAGGCATTTGATAGCTGACAGTCAACTCACGCAATTTTACGTATGTTCCGTTTTGCAGATACGGACGGATGTCGTTGCCGCTGCGATACGCGGCCTGGCGCGCCGCACCGAATTCAACGTAGTCGCGAGCATTTCCACCTTCATCGTACGTTTCGTTGGTGATGTTGGAAACATCGCCGCCGTTTCTCCAATCGAGCAGGAACGACATCGACAACTTCTTGAACGTGAAGTCGTTGTTCCAGGTCGTCGTGTGAATGGCGTTGGCATCGGCCAGCACCGTGTCACGCACGATTCCACCAGCGCCGAGCGGTGCATTACCCCAGATGAATGAGGAACGCGTGTTGGCGGCGATGTAGTTACGACCCGTGAGCGTCGCACCAAACGAATTGGGTGCCGGGAATGAAGGAACAGGAATAAAGTCTGTGCGCTGCACGTTCGTGTTGTAGATAACCTTAGTCGTCCACTCAAACGAATGCGTGCGAACTGGCACGGCCGACAGCACGCCTTCCGTTCCAAGAACTGAAAGCTGTCCGCCGTTAATCACCTGCTGCGTCAAACCCGATGACGGTGGCAGCGGAAACGTGAGCAGAAGATCGGTAATGCGGCGCTGATAGCGTGAGAATTCAAGGCCGATTCGTGAATGAAACAGCGCTGCGTCGGCGCCGAACTCCGTTTCATTCATGATTTCCGGTTTGATTTTCGGATTGCCAAGTGTTCCGGCCGAAACGAGCGACGATTGCCCTCCAATCAAACCACCATCTCCGTACAGCACATCGCGGTTGCCGTAGAGTGGACGATTCCCCGATTGTCCTTTCGCAACGCGGAACTTGATTTCGTCGATCTTTTCTGTGAGCGGCGTTGTGAGGCGATACGCGGCAGAAAATTTCGGGAATACATAGAACTTCTTGCGATCTCCATTCGCGCTGGACCGATCAGCGCGGAATCCAGCATTGAGCGACAACTTGTCGTCGAGAGCTAGAACCTGCTCATTCGCGTTGTACGATTGGTCGCGGAATTCCTGGACGTCGTTGATGATTACAATGTCGGCCGCGCCAACCGGCGTTTGCTTGGTTGGCAGCAATCCCCGACCACGCAAGCGATAGGTATTGACCTTTTGCGTTTCGTAGCCAGTGCCACCAGAAGTCGTGAATGAACCGAACAACCGTGTGGCGGGGCTAAACGTCCAGACAGCAGTGAATCCCTGATTGAACTGGTAGCTTGAAACATTGCTCTGATTCGCTGTGCCGAGAAATCCGTCATTGGGTTCAAACTGTAGATAATTCGGCGAGTACTGGTAGCCTTCCTGCTGGAACCGGTCGATACCTGTGAGATAGGTCAGCTGAATCGTGTTGTGCGCCTGATTGAGCAGCGCGTAACCAAAGCGCGCATTTCCAGCCTGACGCCAAACGCTCTCATCATTTTTCGTGGCGGTAAATACCTCCCACGGATTGGCAGTGGTGCTTCCGCCGCCATTGAATGGATTCAAAATGTATCGACCGGTCAACGTGTCGCGCGTTTGGAAGTCTATGACAGCTGGCGTATATCCAAAGGTGTAAATCGGACTCGTGCCGGAGTTGTCGTTGCCACCAATGCCGCGCTTGAAAGTATTGTGGGTAATGTCGATACCAACATTGGCCGTAAATTTCGCGCCGATGGTTTGATCGAGATTGATGCGGCCACCCGTGCGACGTGCTCCGGTGTTAATTGCGATGCCCGATTCCTGGCGATCACTGAGCGAAGCGTAGTAGCGCGTGTTGTTAATGCCGCCCGCCGCCGAAATAAGCGTTTCCCAGGACGGTTTCACCTGACCGTAGAAGTCTCCCTGCAAATCGTACCACGGGCAGGTTGGATTACAGGCCGCTGTCGCAGCGGCCAAACCGATTGGGCCGCCAGTGAAGTTGTAAGCGGTTTTACCGCCGGTCGTGTCGGTGTTGATGAGGTCAGACAGCGTATTGTATACCCGCGACTTCAAGTTCTTCTGCAGCGACTGCGTGCCAACGCGCTGCGTAATGCTGAATGAATTGCGACCCTGCTTACCGCGCTTCGTCGTGATTACGACGACACCGTTGGTTGCGCGTGAACCGTAAATGGCGGACGCGGCCGCAGACTTCAGCACTTCAATGCTTTCGACGTCATTCGGATTCAAGTCAGCCAAACGATTGACGACTTGATCTTGCAGGTTTCCCGTCGAACCGCTGGCGCGTGAAATCGAGCTAGCACCAGATGAAATGCCGGCGTTGGAGATGATGACGCCATCAACGACATACAGCGGATCGCCCTGACCAAGCACCGATGTGGCGCCGCGAATTTGAATTTGCGAACCGCCACCTGGCGCGCCGCTGTTCTCGAACATGCGGGCACCGGCCACTTTGCCAGCGAGGTTGCTTTCAATGGAGCGCGCGGGAACGCGATTGAGTTCTTCGGCGCTGACGCTCGCTACTGCGGTGGCGGCAGCTGACCTGTCGACGGTAGTCGCCTGACCAGTGACGGTCACGCCTTCGAGTTCGAGCACGTCGCGCTCAAGCGTAAAGTTGGCCGTGTTCGCGCCTGCGGCCAATTTGACGAGGAGGCGCTTTGATCCCAGGCGGCGTGCCATCATCGAGACTTCGCCGGCAGGTACCTGCAAGCGATATTCGCCTTTGTCGTTGGTTCGCGCACCGATTTGCGAACCGACAATACTGACTGTTGCATCAGGGAGCGGATTCCCTGTTATCGCTTCAACTACTTTGCCGGTCACTTCACGCGTTTGTGCTCCGGCTGCAAGCGGGACTAATGCAAACAGTCCTGCGAGCGCCAGAAATCTCAAATGCCTGCTCATTGGGTCTCCAGTGCGGGGGAAAGCGGGCCGATGTCAATCAGTCGACCTCACAAGCTTCGTCGCTTGAATTGCGCACATTGTACAACCTTTGTAGGCATTTCGTAACAGGGGACATGCGGCCTATCACAAGATTTTTTCAATCTGTTGCGAAATCTTAGCGCTTCATCGCCTCGTCATACGTTTAGTCCCTCAGGACTACGATGTCATTGTGACTCTAATTCATTTGCAATTGTTGTTAGCTGTTCGACGAAATAGCGACGGGTACGCGTTCGAAGTTCCGAGGTGTACCCGCAAACAAAACCAACCGAATTGTGGCTCCGCCTTTTCGCTAGTTCTTCTCGCGCTCGTTCATGCGCGTCACAACTTTTGCAGCAATCGACACGAGCACACGAGCAGCTGCTGACGACGACTCTGCCGTAACAATTGGACGTCCGGTATCGCCCCCTTCCTGAATGCGTGGATCGAGTGGGATCTGTCCAAGCAAAGGGAGATTCGTATCAGCCGCCAGGCGCGCTCCACCACCGCTGCCAAAGATGGCAATTGGTTTGCCCGTTTCCGGGTTTTCAAACCACGACATGTTCTCGACGATGCCCAACACGGGAACGTTCGTGCGTTCAAACATTTTCACACCTCGGAGCGCATCGCCCACTGCAACTTGCTGGGGCGTCGTTACAATCACGGCACCGTGTACGTTCGTGGCCTGCACCAGTGAAAGTTGTGCATCGCCGGTACCGGGGGGCATGTCGACGAGAAAATAATCGAGATCACCCCACAAAACGTCACGCAGAAACTGTGTGATGATTTTCATGACAATGGGTCCGCGCCAGATTGCCGGCTGTTCTTTCTCAATGAGAAAACCCAATGACATGATTTTGATGCCGTGTGCTTCGAGGGGAATGATTTTGTCGTCGCGCACCGCTGGTGCGCTGTTCACTCCAAGCATCAGCGGTAGGTTCGGTCCGTAAATGTCCGCATCCATGATACCGACCCGATATCCCATTCCTGACAACGCGAGTGCAAGATTCACTGCAACGGTTGATTTACCAACGCCACCCTTGCCGCTGGAAATCGCAATGATGCGACCGAGATGCGGATACTGAACGGGTTGCGGAACAGCAGGGGGCTTCTTGGCAGGTGCGGTATCCATGACGGGAAGTGCACGACCTGAAACGGACGGACCTGACATCGATTGCAGAGTTGGGGGTTTGATTTGCGCGGGATCTTTCACGTCGACACGAACTTCCGAAACGCCCTGCACCGTTTCGACTGCCTGACGCACATCGCGCACCAGAGTGGCTTCATCGGACGCACCCAACAACAGAGTAAGGCGGACTTTTCCGTCGATAGTTACCGCGATATCACGCACCATTTCAGACGCGAGAACATCGGCGTCGGTGCGCGGATTACGAACGCCGCCAAGGGCGTGGGAAATACGTTCCTGTAGCGTTGACATGCGCTGTATTGAAGTGGGGCGCCTCAGTGAAAGCTAGGGGGCAAGTCTCAGTACTGCGCAATCGGATTTGTCATTCGGCCCGCATAGCAACGAGTGGGTCGACCCGTGTCGCTCGGAGCGCCGGAAGCGCACTGGATGCAAGTGCTGCTACGCCAAGCACGGCCACCGCGGCGATGAGAGCAATTGGATCGAACGGTGATACTCCGTAAAGCAACGTGCGCAGAAATCCCGCGCCGGCCATTGAGAACGCCGCGCCAAACACGAGGCCCGGAATTACAGCCGCCAGAGCGGATTTCAGCACGAGCGACTGCACGGCAACGGGAGTCGCACCAAGTGCAAGCCGAACACCAATTTCCCGAGTCCGCTGTGCAACGGCGTAAGAGACAACGGCGTGTATGCCAACAATTGCCATGACCAATGCGACCAATGCGAATGCGCCGAACACCAGCATCGGGAACCTGCGAGTTGCGACAGATCTCGAGACATTCGCAGGCATGTTTCCGATGATGAGAGGCACCTGCGGATCGATTTCACTAACTGCTTTTCGTACTATTGGCGCAATTGCCGCCAAATTTAGATGTGAGCGTATTGCATAGGTGACTTGCCGTGATCGATAAGCCGGACGATCGCGGTGATCGAAGTAGTACGTGGCGGTAAACGGACTGGTTGCTGAATTCGTGCGGACATTTGCAACAACGCCAATCACGGTGTACCACGGCTCAGTACCACCGTCCATTCCCGCAACCTTGACCCGCTTTCCGATAGGATCACCATTCGGCCATTGATCTTGCGCAAACTTTTCGCTCACGACGACCGATGGCGCAGATTCGGACTTACCTCCAACGCGAAACGCGCGGCCCTTCACCACTTGGATGCCCAGCGCAGAGAAATATTCTCCTCCTCCGACGCGATAAATCGCATAGGCGTTTGACTGTCCGCGACTGTCGAGCGGTTTTCCTTCAACGATTAACGATCCGCTGGGATTGTTGCCCGACAATGGAAGCACGTTAGCAAAGCCAACGGCATCGATGCCCGGCTGTGAGCGAAGAGTGGCCAGTACCCGTTCGTGAAATGCGGAAACGTTGGGTGACGTTCCGAGGTACGTCGCTTCCGGCAAATTCACTTGGACTGTTACGACGTTCGTTGCATCGAAGCCCAGTTTGTTTTGCAACACCTTGTTGAATGATTTAATCAGCAACGCTGACCCCGAGAGCAGCACGACCGCCAATGCAACCTCAGTAGCAACGAGAACGTTCCACACACGCATGCGACCCGCGCTGGAAGTGCCACGCGAACCTTCGCGCAAAGCAATTGACATATTGCTGTTGGAGAGTCTGAGCGCCGGCAGGAGTCCAAACATGACAGTCGTGAATACGGCTACGCACAGCGCGAATGATTCAACCCAACCATCAACGTGCACGTTTCCCACATGCAACGCTGCCGGCGCGAAATACGTCAGCAATTTCAGCAGCCCTTCGGCGAGCAACAAACCCGATACGCAACCGCCAACGGCGAGCAATGCACTCTCGGTAACCAATTGACGTATCAGTCGACTTCGCGTGGCCCCAAGTGCGAAACGCACGTTGAATTCACCGCTGCGCGCAGTGCCTCGCGCAAGCATTGCGCCTGCAAGGTTTACGCACGCTGCCAGCAATACCAACGCCGATGCGCCGAGCATCAAATACAACGGAGTTTTGAACGATCCGTTCAGCGATTCCTGCAACCCTGTAACAGTCGACCCAACGGCGTCGAAATCGTTGCCATGTTGCGCCGCCAGTCGCAACAATATTGCATCGAGCTCTTTTTGCGCAGCCACGGCAGTAACGGTTGCTTTCAATTTTCCGACGGTGTCCCAGTTATGCGACGTGCGTGACAAGGATTGCTTGTCTTGCTCCATCGGCACCCAGATTTGATTGCCCTCGGGGAAATCGAAACTACTCGGCAACACGCCAACCACGGCGTATTCTCGATCCATTCGCAAATAGATGCCGTCGAGCGATGCCGGAGAACCCAGGTGATCGCGCCAGAACGCATAGCTCACCACTGCAGTTGGTGCACCACCAAACTGATGTTCCTCCGCGGTCATTAATCGCCCAGTCATTGGCTTCACGCTGAAAATCCTGAAAAAATCAGCCGATACTTCACCGGCAATGACACGGGTTGGTGCGGATGTGCCGAGTACTGTTGTCGGCGATGCGCCGTAGGAAGCCATCGCGTCAAACGATTTTGATTGCGCGCGCAGATCAACAAAATTCGACCACGGCAAGTTCCCATATCCGCCATTGGCGTGTTTCTCAACAAGCATTACCAGGCGATCTGCATCGACGAAAGGCAACGGTTGCAGCAGCACACGATTCACAATTGAGAACACCGCGCTGTTCGCGCCAATTCCGAGCGCCAACATCAGAATTGCAGCCAATGAAAATCCCTTCTGCTTTCGCAACACGCGCCACCCAACCGTGATGTCCTGTCGCAGTGCGCCAAGTCGATCGGCACGACGACGCGTGTTTCGAATACGCGATTCGATTTGCTCGCATTCTTCCTCAACGGCTTCGCGATCGCCAAACGATTCCCTGGCGACTTGCTCGGCGCGTTCGGCGGACATTCCGTTGGCCTGCAATTCTTTCGTGCGTTCGCGCAAGTGAAATTCGAGTTCGCTGCGCACATCGTCGGCGACGGCGCGTGTGCGTGAGAGTGGCAAGTCGTCGTCTGATCGCTGCCTGGTCATGCGATGGCTCCGTCAGGTCTTGCGCGTAACACCCGCGCAAATGCGGAGACATAGCGTTCCCACCCGTCGATTTCCGTTCGCACACCGCGGCGGCCCGCCTCCGTGAGCGTGTAGACGCGCGCCTCACGCCCCGTCTCGGACTTCTTCCACTCGGCTTCAATCCAACCGCGTTCTTCGAGTCGTCTCAACGCCGGGTACAGTGCTCCCTCTTCGATTTTGAGATCGTTCCCGGAAGTGTTCGCAATCCAACGCGAAATCGCGTATCCGTGCGCCGGTCCCCACGAGAGTGTTTTGAGAATCAGGACGTCGAAGGTTCCTTTTAGCAGCCGAAGGCGAGTGTCGGTCATCGGTGGTCTCAGTATGGGTACGAACAGCATACCTAAGACATTGATGCTTCCGTATTGGTTTGAAGTGGGCCGACCCGCATCCAAAGGGTTCAAGCTGCAATGAAATGGTGACGCCTTTCGAGCTTCGACAAGCCATTCTGGCCATGCCGCCCGTCGTTGCTACGTCGGAGTTGGCGGCGGCGCGGAGCCTTGGGCAATCCGCTCTGGGCGCGCAGAGATACTGCGAATTACCTGAAGATGATCCTGGAGGTTTTTATGATGAATACCATTTCGCGCGTGGCCGGTGCTACGCTTGCGTTGCTGATTTTGGGCGCGTCGTACAACGTGTCGGCTGTGCAGGCACAAAAGTCTGGTTCAACGCTTGTCACGACGGCCTGCAACTACGGGCAAGTCACTCTCTGTGGTACTGAGCCTGCTCAAGTCGTGTGTTCACGAGAAGTGAAAGTTGACTTGGGTTGGTTCACGAAGACGTTCGGATTCGGGCTCGGGCCGGAAGTGTGTGTGCCGCAAGGTCAGAAGAATCTTTACAAGGACTTCAATCGCGGTTCGGCTTCGGGTTCATGCATGGTGTGGTCCGGCGTTGGAATCGATGGCACGGCTGTGAAACCGAAGTTAGAAGACGAGCCGTCGGATGGGTTGGAAGCCGACGCGTCATGCACCTGAATAGAGACCGAGGGGCGCATCGCGCCCCTCGGCACCTTCAATCCTGGCTGTGTTCGCATCGTTTGATGGCGCAGATCATTGCAGCGGCCTGTGTTGTAATTGCCGTGAGTGCATTCAGTGGTTTTGCGCTCGGGTCGCATGTGACAATTGCGAATACTGGGTTGCTTCCGGGTAGCATCAGCAGCGCTGAGCCTACTACGGATGACAGTTTGTTTCGAGTCGTGATCGTTGCGCAGCGGGCGGACTGCTCGAGCAACTTGAATCAGCTTGCGTTTCTTAATCGTGCGTCGATTTCGAGACGCATCACAGAACGCTTCATTTTGTTAGCGGGGCCGGCGAAAGACACATTGGGTTTGCGTTCGTTATTGCCTCGCGGATTTGAAAACGCGCAAATCGCAGTGCTGCAGTCGTCACAGGAAAGACTGCTTCGTCAACTTGGCCACGTCGAAACTCCGACACTGGCGCTGTACGACAATCGGAACCGATTGCTTGTATTGAGCGCGACTCCACCCGACGCGTATCAGCGAACGGTATTTGTACGCGCATTGACTCGACTCATTACTGGCAATCCAACCCCCTGACACAATGAAGATCGTCAAATTCATTCCACTGAGTGCACTTCTGGCTGCATTTGCGCCGAATGCCGATAGCCATCGCTTGAATCCAGATACGTACGAACACACCCAGCCCACGTTGCGGCACCGGGTTCAGAAAGACTGGAAACCATTGTGGCGACGCGGCGCGAAGAAGGAAGAAAACCTTTTTGGATTGCCGCGGGAGATGGTGGCGTCGGATGCCGGGGTGTATCTGGCTGACGGAGGTGGGCTCGAAATTTTCGCCTTTGATACCGTCGGAAAGTTGCGCTGGAAGCAAGGCCGGAAAGGTGGCGGTCCTGGCGAATATCTCGAATTCACCAGCATCACTCTTGATGCGAACGGGAACGTTGCAATACTCGATGCTCGCAACGGTCGCGTGTCGTTCATTGATCGGAACGGAGTGCTGCTGCGCACAGTCACGTCCGGTGCAGTGGGTTGGCCATCAAGTGTGTGTCTGTATGCGAACGGCAACATGCTATTTACAGTTGCCGATCGAGATCATTTTTTTATGTTGACTGATTCAAGGGGAAAGCTGCTGCGTGAGCAAACTTTCCCCTGGCCAACGAAACCAGACGCACCCCGAATTCTGAAAGCGGGTTTTCTTGGCAGAGGAATTGCTACAAACAATTGTTGGTTTACAACAACATTTGGTTTCGGCGTTGCGCGCATTCAAGACAACGCAGCGTCGTCAACCACACCATACGTTGAAACAGTGCCACCGCCAAAATTCCGCGTCGATCCGTCAACGCCGCAGAACAAAGGCGGTGAGTTTCTCGAAAGCGGAGACAATGCGGCGCTCGCGTCATTCACCAGCGGCGACACACTCTTTGTGTTCTTTATGGGCAAGCCCTCGTCAGACAAACCGCTGCTCGATTTGTATGACTCGCACGGCAAGTATCTGGAAAGCTGGAACTTGCCCGACGGCGAGCGCGTCACTTATAGCCACGGCATTCTGTACACGCTCGTCAATTCGATGGAGAACCCCACGCTCGAAGCATGGAGGGTTGCACTACCAAAGAAACACTAGGCGAAACCGCTATTGATTTCGCTCCGCAAGAAACGCCCGGGCATCAGCCAGCACGCGCGCCTGCACTTCTTGCATCGTACCGGTCAGTAACGCACCTGACGCCCGAGCATGGCCGCCGCCGCCGTAGGTGCGCGCGAACCGCGCGACGTCCACGGTTCCGGTGCTGCGAAACGAAATCTTCACTTTGCCGTGTCCAAGGTCGCGAAAGAAAAGCGCGAGTTGCGTTCCGGCAATTGAGCGCGGGTGTTCAACAATTCCATCGAGTTCCTCATTCGTCACGCCGTACTTTTCCAGCGCATTGGCTTCAACGGAAATCCAGGCGAGCGGATACTTCGGATCGACTTCGAGCGTGCCTAACGCGTCGCGCAACAGTTGCAGACGACCAAGACTCACCTGAGCGTAAATCCGACGATACATCTCTTCCGCATCAACACCCGCGGCGAGCAACGCCGCTGCTACTGAATGACAGCGCGGGGAAGTGTTGCTGAAGCGAAATCCGCCTGTGTCCGTCAAAATTGCGCAATACAATGCCTGCGCAACGTCGGGAGTGATGCTGAGTCCGAGCGTACTCGCGAAATCGAATATCAACTCGCCAGTGGCGCACGCAGTCGTGTCAGCAAACGTCACCGAACCCACTGGTTCGTCACCCGCGATGTGATGATCAATGACACCAATCGGCACTTTCAATGCGCGCACAGCATCGGCCAAATTGCCGAGACGACGCACGTCATTGATATCGAGAACGATGAGCAAATCGATATCTGCTAACGCAGCGGCACCCCGAGGAGTCGCGTCTTCAAAATCGGGGCGCAGCAAGAACTCGTACATCGCCGGCCAGGGGGTCGGGTTGACGATACGCACGTGCATGCCCATCTGCGTGAGCAGATGCGCCAGCCCTGCCTCTGAACCACAGCCATCGCCATCGGCGTTGATGTGTGTTGAGAGTGCCACTCGTAGTCCGGGGCGCAGCAATTCTCCCAATGCGTGAATTTGCTGTGCACGCGCGGCAACTACTGTCGATTGCTCTGCAAAGGCCGACCCATCCGGCGTCAATTGAATAACTCCCCCATCAACTTCAGTTCCGAAACGATCGGTCAGTTTCACGGCGATTGTGAAGACCCGAGAAAAAAACGAAGAG
>JBDUAX010000468.1:0-3681 GCA_040004455.1 Gemmatimonadaceae bacterium | reverse complement strand
GTGCGCCCCACGCTGTCGGTGGGGAGTGCCAGTGCATCAACGGGTGTCTGGATGTACCACATTCGACGATTCGCAGCGGCTGGAGAAGGGTGGATGACCGTGTAAAGACGCGTCAGCAGGGCAAATGGTATCGCCAGGGGTCGATAACTACCGCATCACTTGAGCGCGCTCAGTTACGAAATGACTCCTTCCTGATCGCTGGCGGCTCCAGCTCAATCGCTGATGAACGCTTCGACGCCTTTCAATGCCTTAACTCGGCTGGCCAATACGCTGAATGCGGCGAGAATTGGCACTGCGAGAAAAGCGCCGGCGACTCCCCACAGCATGTACCACAGCATCAGTCCGGCGAGTATGGCCGTGGGGTTGAGTCGGAGGCTTTTGCCATAGGCAATTGGACTGACGACATTGTTTTGCAACGTGGTAATGATCAGATACGCGGCGGGACCAGCGAGCGCGCCACCAAGGCCTTTTCCTGCGCCCAGTCCGGCGGCAAACAACAAGCCGAGGTTGGCCATGCCTCCGAAATATGGAATGAATTCGAGGAAAAACGTGAGCACGCCCCAAAGCACTACTGTTGGATAGCCCAAGAAATGCAGTGCGATTGCAACAACGGTCGCTTGTGCCAGGTTGATGAGCGTAGTTGTGACGAGATAGCGCGTGACAACACTGCGCATTTGGTTGATTGTATCGACGATTGCTTCGCGACGTGTTGCGTTGGGAATTGCTTCGGCGAGTTTTTTCAACCAACTGTCGCCGGCCGCGAGAATGAACATTGCGAGCAATATGACTTCAACGAAATCGCCGAGCACGCCGGTGGCAATGCCCAGTGCGTGAGCGATGGTGGCGGGTGCGCTTTCGGGAACGCCTGACGATGCGGAGTTGGCGCCGCTGTTTTTTGGTGGCGCTTTGCTGGTGTCTTGCGCGTTCTTCGTTGCTGTTTTCGACGAGTCTGTCGCAATTGTTTGCGCGACTGCAGAGTCTTTTGCACCGGAGGATGCCGTTCCTGACGAATCTTTTGTGTTGCTAGAATTCGTCGCTACGCTGTCTTTGCCGACGGAAGATTTAGCGGTGTCTTTGGATGTCGAATCCGATTTCGATTTTGGTTTCGGCTTGGCGGTGCTCGCGGGTGTGGAACCGGTGTAGCGTCCCAGCTCAGCACTCAGCGCGGTGATTTTCGGACGCGCGGCGGCAATGGTTTTGGGAATTTCGTTCGCGAATTTCTTGATCGGTGGTGCGAATGCGACAATGATGGCTCCGAGAATTGCGACCGTGCCGAGTACGCAAATGGCGGACCCTGCGGCCGTTGGAATGCGCCAGCGTTTTAGCTGTTGAACCGCGGGCCAGAGAAGGCCCGTGAGTACCAGGCCGAAAACAAGTGGAACGAAGAAATCACTGGCGAGGTAGAGAGCGCCTGCCGTGGCAAGTGTGGCGACGATTACCGACGAGGCGGCGAGTTTCCTGGACGCTGGTGATTCGACCATGTTGCCGGAGTCTGGAGAGCGGACTGTTCCGCCATGCTACGCGAGGGCCCCCGCGTAATTTCCAACCTACACTTCCATTTGAAAGGTGTGTCGATTTTTCAATTGACCGAGTGCGGTTTTTTCGCGATCATCAGTGACATTCGACCGACTCTTCAGGAGACCGACCATGTTTTCAGAAATTCGCGTTGCGGCAGTGGCTGCGTCCGTTGCCGCCTCGGCAGCGTTCGTGAGTGTGACAAGTGCGCCTTTGCACGCGCAGTTACTGCAGGCAAACGCGCAGCCAATTGCGGGTATTTCGTGCGATGGCATGGAAGGACAGCGATTGCACATTCATCAACATCTGGTGATTCTGGATCATGGAAAGTCGGTGCCGATTCCAGCGGACGTCGGACAGGTTCCGGCGAAGCGTTGCCTGTATTGGGTGCACACGCATACGCCCGATGGAATCATTCACATTGAAGCGCCGCTTGATCGCAAATTCACGCTTGGAAATTTCTTCGCCATTTGGGGACAGCCGTTGAGCAAGACGCACGTCGCGACGGCCGTTGCGAGCAAGGGAACCTCGATAACTGTTTGGGTGAACGGCAAGAAGTTTGTGGGCGATCCGAATAAGATTGAGTTGGATGCGCATGCGGACATTGTGATTCAGGTTGGTCCGCCGTTTGGGAAGCCGGTGGCGTTTACGACGTGGGGTACGCTTTAGTCTCTCGCGGGTCGGCGCGGTGGCGCGGGCCCTCGTCTCCTACGGAGTCTTGAGGCGCGTTATTGCGTGCAACGGCGTACGGCCCGCAAATGAAGCGCAGGCGGAAAACTGCACAATTAAGAGTCGGAAAGCCTGTCGAGTATGGCATCGCGTCATGGCAATGCATAACTCCGAATTGTCGCGCGCAGAGCCAGCCGCACCCGTGAAGCAAACTGCGCGGCTTGCATGAGTTCTACCCCTGGCGATTCGCGTTACTTCAGGATGTTGTTCACCCACTCCTGCACGACAGAATTGAGTGCAAAGCCCTGACGATGCGGAAGTGTGTCGTCCGGTCTTTCATATGTTGGCAACACATTCTCGTTGTTAATGTCGAACTTGTTCATCCATCCGTGCCACGCCAACAAAATGATATCCGACGCTTCGAGTGAACTCGCAGCCGCTTGAAATTCTGTCGTGGATTGCGGGGCAACCTTTTTAAAGGTCACGCTACTTGGTAGTGTGCTTTTTGCCTCTTTGCCGGCAACATACACATTGTATCCGTCGTTGGTAAAAAAGAACTGTTTCTGCCCCTTCGCTCCTGTCTTGCAGCTTGATGCAGTCCCATTGCACATGCGGATTATGCCGACACTGACATTCTTCGCAACCGATTTCGTTGATGCCGTTGCAGTGGTCATGGCTTTGATCGTGACGCTGGTGGGTTCACCAGAAAATGTACTGAGCGCCGAGCTCCCAACTATTTCAGGAGACGGGTTGTGTACAAACCGTACACGCGACGCCCACGAGTCATCGATTCCGGCGAGGCCATCGGCAGTGGCCAGCGCCAATCGATTCCACGAAGACGCTGCCTTATCTTCCAATGACGGTGACACGAATATGCTGACGCGCGCTCGATATGATTTCGTCGTCAACATCGGGAAAACGTTTTCCCGAATCATGCGTCCTACTGCAGTTGCTGCTTGAGTACCGGAAGATGACAGATGGTAATTCCCCATTATCACGAGCCAGCATTGCGTCGGAGCGTTGGTGAGTGAAGCTGCCGTCGTACCAAAAATTGCATCAAGAAGCACGGCTGAACGATTGCCCAGGAGTTTGCCTACTGTCTGAATTTCGGATTCGGAGAGGGTTGCGGGGGTTCCTTCAAGAAACGTTGTGCCAATCTCGACGACGCACCGTCCATCGCGTCGCGCGCCGCGTGTCGCTGTTCCGATTTTTGCCAAATCGGTGTCGCGCACATAAAGCCCTCCAATCATTGCGAACCCCTCGGCCGTTTTTCTCGCCGCCGTGAGCGCGCTGACAGGTAATGCCGATGCGATAATGCGAGCTGAGTCTGTCGATTCGTCGAGATGAACTTGAGAAGGTGCTGTCGGTGCGTCAACACAAGCCACCGGCAGCGAGCACAGCACAGTAGCGACTGCCGCGCTGCGCAGGTACTTCGCGAAATTGAGTTTCATGATATTCATTTTGGGGAGATCCTTGAGTTGTTGGGATTTGTTACGC
>JBDUAX010000080.1:0-12456 GCA_040004455.1 Gemmatimonadaceae bacterium | reverse complement strand
GGTTCGTCGCACGATAACTTCCAGTTCGTTCGCTGGATAAAACTTGAGCTGATGTTGAATGCCAAAACGCGCGCGGAGAGGCGGAGTAAGCATTCCCAAGCGGGTAGTCGCGCCAACGAGCGTGAACTTTTCAATGCTCATCGAGACCGTCTGCACGCTCGGCCCTTCACCAAGTCGAATGTCGATCTTGAAATCTTCCATTGCCGGATACAAGAATTCTTCAATGATGGGGCGAAGACGATGAATTTCATCAATGAAGAGCACGTCCCCTTCGCGCAGCGTCGTAAGGGGCGCCACCAGGTCGCGCGGTTTTTCCAGCGCCGGCCCCGAGGCGGTGATGAGATTGACACCCAATTCTCGCGCGATCAGATCGGCCAAGGTCGTTTTGCCAAGCCCCGGTGGTCCAAAGAACAGCAGATGGTCCAACGGCTCTTTGCGGCGGAGGGCCGCTTCGATGGAAATCGAAAGGCTCTCCTTGATTGCCGGCTGACCGATGAATTCGCCCAGTCGTTGGGGGCGAAGTGACAGTTCAACGACTGCTTCTTCGGCGAGGGCTTCGGGGGTGGTAATCTCCGGGCGAGACATCCGCGCAATATATGCCGAACACCATCCGAAACACCCGGCACCAATTCGCCTTCACACCGCTTTCACAACGTTTCAGTCACCGTGTTTGCAACAATCGTTGCCGAGTTGGGTCCATCAGGTTGGCCCGCGCGGTTGCAGCGTTCGGTTCTCCGCTGCGTAGATTGCAGGAAGCGCCAAGCGCCAGCTGTCATTCACCATTCGAGCCTCCCATGAAGCGCCGTCCAGCGTCCGTCATAGTTGCTGCCGCACTCGTTGCCTTCATTGGCCTCAATACCGCGGCACGTCCGCTGCCCAAACATCGGGCTATCAAGCCGGCTGCAGCAGTCAAAAACGTGGCCCCGAAAGTCATTGCTCCTGAAAAGGCGGAAGAGACCATCAGCATCGATTGGCGCGTACTGGCCGGATTGGACTACAACAATGGCAAGCAGTCTGACTCGCTCAAGAAGCTCGACGGAAAATTGGTGCGTATTCCGGGGTTCGTTGTTCCCCTCGACGATTTCCAGGAAGACGGCGCAGAGTTTTTGTTGGTACCGTACTACGGGGCGTGCGTGCATACGCCACCACCGCCGCCAAATCAAATCGTGATGGTGGAAATGGACGGCCGGAAATCGATCAAGCTTGGTTTGTTCGATGCGGTGTGGATGTCGGGACGACTGAAAATTTCTGCAGTTGAAAGCCCGTATGGCCAGGTGGGCTATCAACTCGTTGGAATGAAAGTCGAAAAGTACGTCACCAAATAACTTCGGATCGCTGTTCACAGCATGACTGCATCGGCGGCCGGCGCTCCGGCCGTTGAGCTCGAGAATTTGCGCTTTGCGTACGGCGCTGGCCGAAATGTTCTGGCCATCGATGCTCTTCGAATAGAACGCAGCGAGACGGTGTTCTTGCATGGGTCCAGCGGCAGTGGGAAAACCACGCTACTGGGCCTTCTTGCTGGTGTGCTGCGTGCAACCAGCGGCAACGTGAAGGTGTTGGGCACAAACTTCACGACAATGTCCAACGGAGCGCGTGATTCCTTCCGCGCCAAACATCTGGGCTACGTGTTTCAGATGTTCAATCTGATTCCGTATCTATCGGTGCAGGAAAATATTTTGCTACCGTGCCGGCTTGATGCCACGAGACGCGAGCGAGTTGGTGCAACATCGCTGGCCGGGGCAGCCGAGGACATGGCGGCGCAATTGGATATCGCGCAGTATCTGCACACGCCGGTTACACAGTTGAGTGTTGGACAGCAGCAGCGGGTCGCTGCAGCGCGTGCGTTGATTGGTCACCCCGAGGTCGTGATTTGCGATGAACCAACTTCCGCGCTTGATACCGACAGGCGCGAACAATTTTTGAAGTTGCTGTTTGCGTCGTGCGACAAAGCGGGCGCGACGTTGGTGTTTGTCAGTCACGATTTGTCGCTGCAACGCCTGTTTTCGCGCACCGTTGAGTTGAGTGCGATTAACAGCGCCGCCACGCGCGTCGCAGATTAGTGCGCTGAAAATGATATATCGATTGCAGTCGTCGGGCGCGGCATGAATCTCATTCTTCGGCTTGCCGCCAAGTCACTTCGCAGTCGCGTGCTCACTACGTGGTTGACCGTGACGTCCATCGCGCTGAGCGTAACGTTGCTGGTTGGCATTGAACATTTGCGTGCTGGTGTGCGCGAAAGTTTTACGGGAACGATTCGCGGAACCGATTTGATTGTTGGAGCGCGCGGCGGTTCGCTGCAAGTGTTGTTGAGCAGCGTGTTTGGAATTGGAAGCCCCGCGGGTTCGGTGTCAGTGAAGACATTCAATCGCTGGAAGGCGCATCCTGCAGTGAAGTGGGCGGTGCCATACACGTTGGGTGACAGTCATCGCGGATTTCGTGTCGTCGGAACGACGGCCGAGTTTTATGATCGTTATCGTTTTCGGAAAGACGGACGCGTGACGTTTGTGCAGGGCAAGGCCGCGGTTGGTGACGACGAAGTCGTGATCGGCAGCGAGGTCGCGGAGAAGTTGCATTACGAGCTGGGCGCGCCGGTTGTAGTTACGCACGGATTGCAGGACATCGGCACGTCAAATCACGAGGCGCATCCGTTTCACGTTATCGGCATTCTTGGGCGCACGTTCACACCGATTGATCGTTCGGTGTATTTGACGCTTGAGGGAATCGAGGCGATGCACGTGGACGAGCCGGGAAGAATCAAACCCGCGATTGAGGCCACCAACACGGGAGCTGCGACGGAAAAAATCGGGCTGAAGGTGATGGGAAAAACGCAGTTGAAGAGCGAGGCAACGCCGCCGCCGATGCCGGGCGCAACATTGCCGGCCCCAGCGACTACGAAGAAAACTGTCGTGAGTTCTGATGCTGCTGGTTCACGCGGAGGCGCGGGGAACACAAAGCGAGGCGCGGAGCAAGCAACTGCAGCATCAATTGGACTGCATGATGATGATCAGATAACAGCTTTTTTTGTTGGAACGAAAAACAGATTTGAAGCGTTGCAGTTGCAGCGGGAGATGAACACGGATTTTACCGAACCACTTACGGCGGTGATTCCAGGGGTCGCGCTCGGCGAATTGTTTAACAGCATTGGTAGCGCCGAGGTTGGATTGCGCGTTGTTGCGTTATTTGCTGTCGCAATTGGCCTGACGGGAATGCTCGTAGCGCTGTATTCGTCGCTCGATGCACGTCGGCGCGAGATGGCCATTTTGCGTTCGGTTGGTGCCGGACCGGGCACGATTGTCGCGCTCCTGGTAATCGAATCTGGATTGTTGGCGCTCCTCGGATGCATTATTGGCGTTGTGCTTGTCTACGTGGGACTATTGCTGGGTCAAGGTCCCATCGAACAAAGGTTTGGATTGCACATTCCAATTGGCGCGCTGCAAGGGCCGGAATTTCAATATCTCGCGCTCATTTTATTCGCGGGCATCGCGGTGGGATTTGTGCCGGCATTCAAAGCGTATCGCACGTCGTTGGCCGACGGGTTGAGCCCACGCGCGTGAAATAGAATGTGGCATTGCATGATTGGGGTCAGAGTCAAAAGCGCGATTGGAGTCAGAGTCATGCTGGCGAGAGGCCTTATGGCGGCGACACTGGTGCTCTTAGTCAATGCTGGTGCCGCGATGGCGCAGGTTGCCGCGCCGCGCATCATTAAAGCACCAAACGCCTCGGCAATTCCGCCCGACTCGTACCCGGCGTACATCCGCCGCACTGCGCCCACGGACGCGACCATTCAGAAAATCTGGAGCGAGGGAATGCAGCGCTCGCAAGCGGGAACGTTGGCACAAGTGCTGCTCGATTCAATTGGCCAGCGTCTCACGGGTTCTCCCAACATGACGCGCGCGCAGGATTGGCTGGTCGCGACGTACACAAAATGGGGAATTCCTGTTCGGAAAGAACAATACGGCACGTGGAATTCATGGGCACGCGGATCGGCGTTTGTTGAGCTCACAACGCCACGCCAAAGACAACTTGACGCGACCATGCTTTCGTGGAGCGGCAACACCGCCGGCAAATGGATTGACGGCGGCGTTGTCATCCTCAAACCCTACGCCACTCCGCAGGAGTTCATTGCTTGGTTGCCGAACGTAAAAGGCAAGATCGTTTTGACGAGCGCACCTCGTTTGTCGTGTCGCTCGTCGCAACAAATGTCCGAGTGGGGAACCCCCGAAACACTTGCCTCACTTGGCACGTCGCAGGATTCGTTGAATGCAACGTTCGGCGGATTGTCGCAGCGCTTCTTTGATTTTTACGACGTAATCAAGCAAGCCGGCGCAATTGCCGCATTCGAGACAAATTGGTCGAACTACCCGGGCATTGAGCGGATATTTGGCGCACCGCGAAACGGCGCGTTGCCGACCATCGATATCAGTTGCGAAGACTATGGCATGCTGTTTCGACTCGCGGAGAACAGCCAAAGTCCGCACGTGCGTTTGGCGGTGGAATCAGAATCATTCGGCGAAAAACCCGTCTTCAACGTTGTCGCGGAAATCAAAGGCAGCACGAAGGCCAACGAATACGTCGTGCTGTCAGCGCACTTTGACGGTTGGGAAGGGCACAGCGGCGCGACGGACAACGCAACGGGCAGCATCACGATGCTCGAGGCGATGCGCATTTTGAAAGCGGTATTTCCCAAGCCAACGCGCACGATTCTCGCTGGGCATTGGAGTGGCGAGGAGCAGGGAATAAACGGCTCTGGTGCATTTGCAGAAGACCATCCGGAAATCGCCGAAGGAATGCAATTCGCTTTCAATCAGGACAACGGCACCGGGCGCATCATCACGATGGGCGCGAGCATTCATCCGGAAAATTATCAGCGCTTGCAGGATTACCTGTCGGCAATTCCGAGTGAGATCACGCAGTGGATTCGCCTGTTTCCGCCTGGCCCGTACAATAGCGGTTCCGATCATGTGAGCTGGCTGTGTCGCGGCGTACCTGCCATTGCACTGAATGCGCTACAGTGGGATTACAGCTACACCACGTGGCACACCACGCGCGATTCATTCGACAAAATTGTTCTCGACGATTTGAAGAACAACGCGACGCTGACTGCGATGCTCGCGTACCTGGCCAGCGAAGACAAGAATCGCAGCTCGCGCGTGCTGATGAACCCAATGCCAAACATTCCTGGAACAACACGCGCAATGACGGTTGGCAATTGCGCAAAGCCTCAGCGCGCTACGCCGTAGCGATACCGTGGCTCACAATGAACCTGACCCCCAACCCGTCCCCGAACCCAAGTTGCACACCAATCGTTAGCCGTTCGCAATCCGCGCGAGCGCCGCGCGTACCAATGTCGACACATCCTTATGCTTGCCGTCCCCTTCGCCCTTCACCGCGCGATCGGCCTCGATTGGCGTGTAGCCCAATGAAATCAGCGCACGCACGGCATCCCCCGACAAACCACCACTCGGCGCCGACGCTTTCAAACCGGTATCGCCGCCAGCAAACGCATCCATTTTGTCGGCCAGGTCAAGAATTAACTGCTCGGCCTTCTTTCTTCCCACGCGCGGTACGCGCATGAGCGTGATGACATCCTTGCTGCGAATGGCCTGAATAACGCGTTCGGCGGTCAAGGCGGAGAGAATGCCAAGTGCGAGCGCAGGTCCAACTCCCTTGGCAACCAGCAGTTTTTGAAACACGCCACGCTCGAACGGCGAAACGAAGCCGTACAAATGCCAGGCATCTTCGCGTACCGACAAATGCGTGTGCAATGCGACTTTTTCATTCAGCGCCGGCAGGGTTTCAAAGACCGAAAGCGGAATGAGACACTCGTACGACACGCCCCCCGCAGTCATGATCTCCACGCGATCGAGTTCTTTGCCAAGCAGCACTCCCGACACTTGTGCGATCATCGTGAATTTGGAAGAAGTGTTCGCAATTGCTGAAAAGACATGCACGCGCACAACGCCGCGGCAACGCCGTCGGCCGCATCGGCGGGCTGCGGTGCGAGCTTCAAGCGCAGCAATTTGGTGACCATGAATTGCACCTGCTCTTTGGTCGCCGCACCTGTGCCGGTAATCGCTTTCTTGATCTCAGCAGGGGGAAATTCGCTGATCTCAATTTTCGCCACCGCCGCCGCGAGAAGAATCACGCCACGCGCGTGGCCGAGTACAATGGTGGTGCGGACGTTCCGCGCGTAGAAGACGCTTTCGACGGCCACACGATTGGGTTTGTGTCGCTGAATGAGTTCAACAATCCCTTCGTGAATATCAACGAGGCGCTTGTGTAATGGTTCGCGAGGTGTTGTACGAATTACGCCGCATTCAATGAGCGTTGTCTGCCCCCGGCCGTCGAGCGAAACGACGCCGTAACCAGTAACCGCGGTGCCAGGATCAATCCCCAGCACCAAGTTCGCCACCGTCAATCAGGCCTGCGCCATTTCGTCGGCGTCCATATCAAAATTTGCATCAACTTTCTGCACGTCATCCAACTCTTCGAGTGCTTCCAACAGCTTTAGCAAGGCGTCGGCGTTCGCTCCTTCAACTTTCACGTTGTTCTTTGGAACCCACGCGAGTTCGGCATCGATCACGGTATAACCTTGCTTTTGCAACCCTTCTTTCACTGAATGCAGGTTCACCGGCTCGGCGGTGATCACAAACACTTCGTCTTCGCGCGCAACGTCATCGGCACCAACTTCGAGCGCCGCTTCCATCAACGCATCTTCCGAAACTTTTTCGACTGGCACTGACATCTGCCCTTTGCGGTCGAACATGTACGACACCGAATTCGCAGCGCCCAAGTTTCCGCCATGACGCGAAAGTTTGTGCCGAATATCGGCAACGGTGCGCGTTGGATTGTCGGTGACCGCAAGAATCATGATGGCAACGCCACCTGGTCCATACGCTTCGTACAATACTTCTGAATAATCGACCCCTTCGAGTTCGCCGGTGCCCTTCTTGAGTCCGCGCTCAATGTTCTCTTTGGGCAAAGACGACGCCTTCGCATTGTCGATGGCCGTGCGCAGTCGCGGATTGCCGTCCGGATCGCCGCCGCCGAGTTTTGCCGCCATCGTGATTTCGCGAACAAGCCTGGTAAACAACGCACCACGCTTTTTATCGGTGGCGGCCTTGTAGTGCTTGATCTGTTTCCATTTGCTATGCCCAGCCATACTCCACCTCGTGTATCCGTCCAGTGCCATTGGTTTGTCCAATGGCATGCCGTCGGGCGCTTTCGGCACCTCGAGCGACGTCGCGTTTCTGCAATATAGCCAACCTGAACATCCCTGAACCCTACGTTTCGAGCACGTCCTCGAACCGAAGCCACTCTTCATAGAAATAGAGATCCGCGTAGCCCAGCGGCCCCTCTCGGCGCTTCAAAATGAGGAGTTCGGTTGCGCCCTTGAGTGACAAATCGGCGACGTAAATTTCTTCCCGATACAGTCCGAAAATCAAATCGGCGTGAATGCCAATTGCACCCTTCGCACCAAAGTCCTCCAGGCGGGGACGACGGTCCTGGCGGAGTAGATCAAGATGAGGTAAATGCGTTACCAACAGCATGACGACGCGCGCGTTAATCGCAATGCGCTTGAGTGCAAGCACTGCGTACGCGAGCTGATCTTCGCGCGACTCGGGGCCTGTCAACATCGACTCCAGTCCGTCCACTACGACCAGCGTCACTCCGGCCTGTTCTCCAACGGCGAGCGCCACCGCGTCAACACCGCCCCCTTGCTGCACGCGCACAACGGGTGCCTGATAACGAAGTCTCGTTGCGGCCGCCGCAATATTCTCCTGCTCAATTTCGCTGAGAGTTTGCGCGCGAATGTCGCGCAGTGATACGCGGGCTTCTGTCGCCAACGCGCGTTCTGCGACGCGATCTGACGACATCTCGCCCGTGAGAAACAGACAGCCAGCCGCGCCCGCGTTCAATGCGATGGCGAGTGCCAGCGATGAAGTGCCACTCCCTGCGTCGCCGCCCAGCACAATCAAATCGCCAATGCGAAGTCCGCCGTTCAAATTCTTGTCGAGCGTTGGAAAACCAGTTGGCAAAACTTCGGCGTCGTTCAAGCGGCGTTCGCCAGTTTTCGGGCCAGGCGCTCAAGTTCCTGACTTGATGGTGCATCAAGATGCGCATTGACGATCGTTTGCAAGCTGCGAATCGCGCCTGCGGCACCTAACGGCGTTCCAGCGGTATTCTCAAAGCATCGGGTAAATGGCGCACGCATTGTTGTCGGCAACGCCAGCGAAGCCAACCACACCCGCGCCGCCGAAGCTCGGCTTACTCTATCGGCCTGTGCGAGTGGTTCCGGATCGAGCATCGATACTGCCAGCCTCGCTACCGTGAGCGAAGCGAGCGCAATTTCACGGCCGCCGCCGAGTGGTAGCCGGCCAGCCAGGGCTGCGAGGGCCGGAAACGGAAACGAAAGCGATCGAAGACTGTAGGGAGGTTGGTCGACTTGCACGTGGCGAATCTAATATCTTCCGGGACATATGGCGCTGTCGGCAAAAGCAATTCTATGGGTGGATGACGAAGCGGAGCTCCTCGAGCCCCATCGCATACTGCTCAGCGAGAAGGGATTTCAAGTTCATACGGCTACCAACGCGGACGACGCTTTGGAGCTGTTGCGGCGTCGTGCCTTCGACTTGCTGCTATTGGATGAACAGATGCCGGGCATTCGCGGGCTCGCGGCCATCAAGAGCATTCGCGAACTCGCGCCGACCATGCCGGTGGTGATGGTCACGAAAAGCGAAGAAGACACGACGCTGCGCGAAGCCATTGGCGTGAACGTGCGCGAGTATCTTGTGAAGCCCGTCACACCGCGGCAGGTGTGGTCGGTAATTTCGCGCATTGTTGAAGGGCCGCTCATTCGTTCGCAAGCAATGGCGCGCGCATTTGTGGAGCGCTTTCGGGCAATTGAAGCGGACCGCTACAAGGGGCTGGATTGGCGCGGGTGGATTGAGCGCTTTGTTGAGTTGATGCAGTGGGATGTCGATCTCGCGGACGCAGGTGAAACCGGATTGTACGAGTCGTTGCACGGGCTGTATCCCGACATGCAGCGCGAGTTCGCGCAATTCATGATGGCGGAATATCCGCGTTGGCTGCGAGAGCTCGATGGTGATCGTCCGCCACTTTCAGTTGATGTCGTGAGTGAATTCCTCATGCCGATTCTTGAGCGTGAAAAGAAAGCGATCATCATTGTCATCGACTGTTTGCGCGTTGATCAGTGGAAGGTGCTGGAGCCGCTGTTGGCGCCGTTGTTCGACGTTGAGACGACGTACTATTTCTCCATTTTGCCGACAGCGACTCCGTACGCGCGCAATGCGCTGTTCAGCGGGCTGTTTCCGGGAGAAATCGCCGCGAAGTTTCCGCACTGGTGGGGAGACAGTGATGACGAGTCACTGAATGCGCATGAGCGCGACCTGCTTACGGCGCAGTTGAACGATTTGGGCATTAAGTCGCCAGTTCGCTATCAAAAACTCACCTCGGCAGCGGACTCCGACGATTTGCAGCGTCGCTTGCCGTCGGCGATTGCCGGGGAAGGGGTGCATTCATTCGTGTTCAACTTTGTCGACCTGCTCACGCACGGACGAAGCGAAAGCATGATTTTGTACGAAGTAGCTCGTGATGAAATTGCGCTCCGCGCGCTCACGAAGCAGTGGTTCGAGCGTTCGTCGCTGTTCACGCTCTTGCAGGAAGCGTCGCGCCGGAATATTCCGGTGTTGGTTACGAGTGATCACGGCTCCATTCACTGCAATACACCGGCAACTGTGTACGCCAAGCGCGACGCCACGGCAAATTTGCGCTACAAGTTTGGGGAGGATCTGCGAGCGGAAGATACGCACCAGGCGCTACTTTTTCCCGATGCCACAACGCTCAAGCTGCCGCCGCGTAACGATTCCAACACGCTGCTCGCAGCTGGTGATACGTTCTTTGTGTATCCGACCAAGTTGCGCGAATATCAGAGTCGGTATCGAGGGTCGTTCCTGCATGGCGGCGTTACGCCGGAGGAATGCATTCTGCCGATCGCGCTTTTGACTCCGCGTAAATGAGAGCCTCTGGCCGAGCGCGCAATGCACGCATGAGTTGCTCACGCAGGACATGTCAGATACGCTCGAGCAGAGCGAACGCATGAGCGACACACGGATCACGTTGACGCATGCGATACCGAAAGCGCAGGCATGGGGCCGTTTGTATGCGTTCGTCCGGCCGCATCAATTCAAGCTGTTTTCGGTAATTGCCCTGAACTTGCTGGCAGCGGTGGCGGACGTGTTTTCATTCACGCTGCTGATTCCGTTTTTGCAGGCATTGTTCGGACAAGACGAATTGTTGCCAGGCAATTCTGTTCTGACGCGCACGCTGCGCACGACGATAGGGTTTTTGGTGAACGGAAGGGAGAAAATGGACGCGCTTCAGAATGTCATACTGATCATTCTGGTCGCGGTCGCGCTCAAGAATTTCTTCGTTTGGTTGGCGGGACAAATCGGTGCGCAGTTGCAGGAGTACGTTGCACGCGATATGCGGAATTCGTTGTATTCCCATTTGCTGCGACTACCGCTGGGTTGGTTTAATCGCAACAAAGTCGGGCAGATCATTTCGCGCATGCTGAATGATGTGAACAACGCGAAAATGGTTGTTACCGAACTCGTCACGCGATCAATCTGGAGCGCCGCGCAAGTCATCATCACACTTGCCGCAATGTTCAGCGCATCGTGGCAGCTGGCGCTGGCTTCCCTAATTATTGCGCCACTGACGATAGGTGCCATTCAGCCCGTTCTCCGAAAACTCCGCAAGGGCTACCGCAAACTCGGCAACGATCAAGGTGAGATCACCAGTCTGTTGCAGGAAACTGTCAGCGGAATTCGCCTGGTGAAGTCGTACGGCGCGGAGCCGCATGAAGAAGCAAAATTTGTCGATCGGAATACAAAATTTGCGCAAGGCTACGTGCGCATCAGCCGTTTGTCACTCGTTTCTCAGCCAATCACCGAAACACTCGGCACCGTAACTGCGGTCGTTCTGCTGTGGTATGGAGCGAGTCTGGCGCTTGCCAGTCCCCCACGTATGGCGCCTGCAACACTGATCACCTTCCTGCTGTACGTCATGCGGTTGCTGCAACCACTCAAGCAATTGTCGCAGGTGCAACCGGCTGCACAGCAATCGTTGGCGAGTGCGGAGCGAATTTTTGAAGTGTTCGATGCGCCCACAGAAACGGCCGTCGACCGCGGCACCATTGCAAGTCCGTCGTTCGATAAGGAAGTGCGATTTGAAGGCGTTACCTTCGCATACGACTCGAATGCGGCTGCTCTCAGCAACATCTCGTTCACCGCGCGCAAAGGTGAGATCATCGCGCTCGTCGGCCCGAGCGGCGCCGGTAAAACAACACTGGTCGATTTAATTCCGCGGTTCATCGAGCCAACGAATGGGCTTATCACGCTCGACGGGGTTGATCTGCGCAAGATTCGCCTCGATGCACTGCGCGCGCTGACAGGGATTGTCAGCCAGGATACTGTGCTCTTCAACGATACTGTTCGCGCGAACGTTGCATTCGGAAAGCGTGACGCAACGCAAGAACAGCTCGATGCCGCCGCATCGGCCGCGAACGCACTCGGCTTCATTCGCGAATTGCCAGAGGGTTGGGACACCAACCTCGGCGAACGCGGTGCTCGATTATCGGGTGGTCAACGTCAACGCCTGGCGATTGCGCGAGCGCTGTTGTCCGATCCGCCAATTCTCATTCTCGACGAAGCAACCAGCGCACTCGATGCGGAGTCGGAAAGACTGGTGCAAGAAGCGATCGACCGACTATTCCTCAATCGCACAGTGTTCGTAATCGCACACCGTTTGGCGACCATTCAACACGCCGACAAAATTCTCGTGTTTGATCGCGGACAATTGGTGGAAGAAGGAACGCACGGCGAACTCATTTTACACGGTGGCACCTACGCACGTCTTCACGCGTTGCAATTCGAAAATCCTCGCAACTCCACCGCCATCATCGATGGCGACGAGACTTCCGACGAAATGTTGATTCACGACTCGGCGTTGGTGGCCGAGTAGTTGATGAAGCTTCCCGGTGATGGTCGGGTAACGCTGGGCCTCGCCGTTGTTGCGGCGCTCGTGTTGGGCGCCATCTTCGCCCCGGTTGTGGCCACCGCCGACCCACTGCGCATTGACTTGAATAACACACTGCTCAAGCCGTCGTCAGTTCACTGGTTGGGAACAGACGTGCAAGGACGCGACGTGTGGGCTCGACTTGTTTACGGTGCGCGCGTCTCGTTGCTGGTCGGCCTGGTGTCACAGGGTCTCGCGCTCCTTATTGGCGTTGCAATGGGCCTCGTTTCCGGCTTCTACGGAAAGTGGGTTGACGAAATCATCATGCGGCTCGCCGACGTGACACTCGCATTCCCATCCTTGCTGTTACTCATCGCAATGGCGGCGGCGTTTGAGCCCTCGTTGTTTGTCGTGTGT
>JBDUAX010000467.1:0-3707 GCA_040004455.1 Gemmatimonadaceae bacterium | reverse complement strand
GTTCCAGTACCAACCTGCAATTTGGCCTTCGCTAACTCGAGTTGATTGCTGGTCGTGACGAGCAGCGTGTCCTGCAACAGCGCTGCGGCCTGGTCCTGCAGCACGGTGATGTACTGATTGACGATTTGCGAGCGCAAATTCTGCTCGGCGGCCGAAATATCTGCATCGGTCGCGTCGAGATTAGCGCGCTGCGCGCGACGTTCGGCGAAAGCGCCGAGTGCGACAGTATACCCAGCACTCAGGCTTCCACTGGTACCAAGCGTGCTATTGCCGGAGCCAAAAGTCTGACCGGAAACGATTTGCTGGCGCCCCTCTCGATACTCTCCGCCGAAGCTCGAATTCAGGCTGGGAAGCAATGCGCCCATTGTAGACCGGTACGCGGCGTTCGCCGTGCGGCGCGCATTTTGCGACGTTTGGAACCCGGGGTTGCTCCGCCGCGCAATAGCAATGGCATCGGCGAGGGAGAGGGTCGGGCCGACCGATGGGGCAGCAGCTCGCTGTGCCTGCGCTGAGCTCGCGCTGGGCGCAAACGTGGCAGCAGCGGTGGAAAAGGCCGCAAGAAAACCGAGAAATCGCATGGGAAGGGTGCAGTTAGGTGGTGAGACAGCGCCCCGTACGGGGTCATTCCAAACCGGGTTTCAATAGTGGAACGGACTTCTCTCAACGCGGTATGTCGTCCCTGACGGCTTCGAGAAAGAGGGTGGAAATAAGCACCCGAAGAATTCGCCCCTGGGGGTCGCCCCAAACGGTACGGAGGACTCCACCCTTTTCCTCCAGGCGCCAGCGACGGGCGGGACGGCGGATGCCAGCAATGGTAACCGAATCCTCGAGCGACTCGAGCGTCAACCTTATTTCACGTTGGGCGTTTTCGAGTGGCGAAATGGCCGGCAACGTCATGGATTCACCGACGGCAAGAGTGCGACCGCGAATCACAAAACAGAGTTGATGAAAGAAATCCGATTCGACAACCAGAGTACCCGGAGCCAACAAGTACTCGCGCGCACCCTCCCCCCGCGCTCGGCGCACCTGCGTGGCGAAGCGCCCGCGTACGCGTTGTCCGCCAAGTCTTACAGTGACAGACGTACCGTCGCGAATTTCGACGGCGTACTTGATTGGCGTACCTGCGGAGTCGGTGGACAGTTGGACCGCCGTACGACGCTCGTCGATGCTCGATTCCGCCCGCAATTCGAATGCAGCGCCTTCGAGGGAGGGGGCCTTGCGCAACGAAAACTGCTCACGCCCAACGCGCTGTCCCGCCTTCAGAATGGTGAAGCTACCAGCGTCGAGCCGATCGCCTTGTGCGCGCACGATTTGCGGCGAACCAAGAGTGGCGACCCAAAAACACCAGGTGGCTGCGTGGCGAAGGTGCATAAGCGAGACAAGATAGCGACAAGGCCTGAGGAGCATTCATCAAATTCCTGCATCGCAATGAATCGCAGCTGCATTCCGCACGACATATTGTGCGGGCAATGACACCAGGCTCTCCTCCCGGCACTCTTGACCCGACTCCGGACCCGTCGGCCAAGCGATTGGCACATGCCGTCGGCCGGGCCGAATGGCCGCGCGGCTGGCTGATGATGACGTTGTTGGGAACCTCGGCGATGGCGGCGTGGCAGCGGAAGCCCAGTTGGTTAATGCTGGTGCTCGCAATCGCATCAACGATTGGCGCTACCATCGGCATTCGCACTGTGCGCGTGCCGCGACTTTGGGCGATCGCCGCGCTGACGTCGTTGTCAATCGCGCTCGCGTTCGGGTTGCGCGAAACTCTCACGCTGAACAGCATCGATTCGAATTGGGCGGAATGGTCCGAGCGCGAGCGAAGCCTGCGCGCCACGAAAATTGTTGAGAGTATGCGCGAGCTTACTACGCAGCTGATGAATTCATCGTTAGCCGTGCTGCGCGCGTTGCCGGTCGGTACAACGTCGTTTGAACCGCCTGTGCTCGAGGTGCCGGCCACTGGTCGAACAGAGTCGGCGGTATTGCTGTTTCGCGATGGACGGCTCGTTGCGCACGCCGGACAAACGCGCGTACCACTAACTGTTGGTCCACAAGGACTCTCGCTGCTGCAGACACCGTTTTATACGGCGATGGTTGCGCGGGGGAGTTCTGCCGATAATCGCTTTCAGGCAATATCAGTTGTGCTGTTGTCGTCGGCACCACCGGCCGATCGTTTTACACGTTCGCTGGTGCAAGATGTGGTTGGTGCGCGCGGCGCAAATGAAGTCGAGATACTGCCGCCACTGATTTCGGGGGGCGTTGTTGTTCCTGCTGAACATGGTGTGAATTTCGGTTCGGGCCTGTTTGCGCGCGTGGTTGCTCAACCGCAGAGTCTTGGTAATGCACGCGAAGCGGTGCTCGAGCGTGCACGAATTCGTACAAGCATTCCTCTGTTGCTCACCGCGCTTTTCATGCTGGTCACCAGTTGGCGTCGACCTGCACGAACCCGCGAGCGGGTACTGATGGTGTTTGCGTTGCTGGCAGTCATTGCATTGGCTCCACTGGGCGCGTTGTCGAACCTGTCGAGTGTGTTCGATGCAGGGACATATTTTGCGCCGATGGGTGGACGACTAACCGCGAACGTTGCTGCACTCGTGCTCACGACGTCGCTTTGTTTGTGCGGTTTGTTTCTGGTGTTGCGATCGCCGAAGCTCTATTACTCACGCCCCGTTGCGATTGCGCTGGTATTGGCGGCAGCTGGGGCCGGTCCGTTCATCATGCGTGATTTGGCGCGCGGCATTTCACTTCCTGCCGGTGGTGCTGGAACGAAGTTGTGGATTGCGTGGCAATTGGCGATTGCATTGGCGAGCGCATCAATTCTCGTTGGCGGCGCAAGCGCGGGGCAGGTTGCGATTGGTTCACGGCGCGGTCTGCCGTCGTGGCTCGCGCCAGGTGTTGCGTGCATTGCTGCCTTGTTGGCTGTTCCTTTTTTCGAAGCGCCGGGAGCCTGGCCTGTTTGGTATCCCGTGTTGTGGATTCTTGCAATCGTACTGCTGGCATTCGTTCGCCGGAGTTTCGCCCTGGTGGTTGGCGCGGCAGTTGTTGCCGGTTGCGCGGCTGTCACGTTGACGTGGGCCGCAACAGTGCGAACACGAATGCATTACGCTGGTCAGGACATCACGAATCTTGCAGTGGTGGACCCGAACGCTGCGCGATTCCTCGAGAACTTCACGATCGAACTCGCGACGGATACTGCGCCTCCGCGCGAGCACGATGCGTTGCTCAGACGATATGCAAATTCCGATTTGGCCCGCGCTGGATTTGGTGCGCGAATCGCGAGGTGGGTGCCAGGTATGCCGAATACGCCGATCGTTGATTTGCAGCTCGCGCCAGTTGTAGATTCGATTCATGCGCAGGCGGTAATTGCGGGAATGGCGCGTTCAAGCGGGCACCCGGAAATGCGAACGTTTCCAAGTGGTCCGGTGGTCATCCTCATTTCTGCGATACCGTATGCGGACGGCGGCGTAACAACAATAGCAATTCCGCCAAGCAATAGTCTGGAATCGCTGGACCCATTTGAATCGATTACCGGTCTCCCGATCAAATCGCGTGCCGAGCCGCCATATCGCTTAACGGTGGAGTCGAACAGCGGACCTCACGATCCACTGCTCAGTACATCACCTGCTCCAAAAACCGGCATCCGATGGCATCGTCGCGACAACATCATGCACGGCGATGCAGTGAGTCACACCAACGTGACCGTTCCTGTG
>JBDUAX010000466.1:0-3715 GCA_040004455.1 Gemmatimonadaceae bacterium | reverse complement strand
CGCTTACGCCGATCGCATTGTGCTCATCCGTCAGGGAAGCGTTGTGGCCGATGGCACGACGGCAGAAATCAAGAATCTCGCATCAGGTCGTCGCGTGCGCGTGACGTTGGAAAAGGCCGATGTTGCCGCCATTCGTGCAATTCCGGGTGTGATCAACATAGATCAGCAGGGAGATTCCATTGTCGTGAATTGCAGCGACTCCGATGTTGTTGCGCGCTACCTGCTTACCAACACTGCCGCGCGTGATCTGGAAGTTTCTTCGCAGAATCTCGAAGCTGCGTTCGTTGCACTCACTGCCGATTCCGCACCTGCCGGTGCCAAATAAATGACTTCCATTCCTGCAGCAAGAGAGTCCCAGAGCATCGACACCGAGCGTGTCACGTCGCCTCTGGGTGGTTTCAATTTCAAAGCCGTGCGATTGGAAATTACACGTGTGCTGCGTAACCGACGCACGTTGTTTTTCATCGTTGTTTTTCCGGGTATTTTCTTTTTCATGTTCGGTTTAAGCAACAAACAGGCTCGGCAGGCGGGAGGTCCGGTGCTGGCGTATATCATGATCAGCATGGCGGTGTACGGCGCGATGGTCGGCACAACTTCCGGCGGTGCGTCGGTTGCGTTGGAACGCAGTCTCGGATGGAGCCGTCAATTGCGACTCACGCCGTTGCGTCCAGCCGCGTACGTGACCATGAAAGTGATGGCGTCGATGGTGCTTGGGCTTCTGGCGATTTGTTCGACTTTTACCATTGGCTCATTGAACGGCGTTCACATGCCGGTGCAAACGTGGTTGCTCTGCGGGGTTTCCGCGTGGCTCGCTTCATTGGTGTTTGCGGCGTTCGGATTGTTTGTTGGCTTTCTGGTTCCTGCCGAAAACGTTATGCAATTCGTCGGACCGTTGCTGGCAGTCATGGCGACGTTTGGCGGGTTGTTCATTCCGCTCAACACGCTACCGCAGGGAATGCAAACAGTCGCGCGGTACACACCGATGTACGGCGTAAGTGCGTTGGCGCATGCGCCGCTCATTAACGACACCACGATGTGGTCAAAGGCCTTCAGTAATGTGTTTGGTGCAATCAATGACAGCGCCTGGGCTGTCGGAAGCGTCGCAATCTGGACCGTGATGTTTGGAATTGGTGCGATGCTGCTGTTTCGTCGGGATACTGCGAGGGTGTAGCCGTTTGCGTAGTGCGACGATTGGCGCTGCAACTTTGAAAAACGTTTTTGGAGAATTGCGTTGCGAAGTGCGTTCGCTTAATCGAATGACAGGAGAACGGCGGCGCGATCTCTGCGTAAACTGATCCCGTTGGCGATTTCGCTACGATTCCGCATTGGTAAGTCGCTGTCATTGCTTTTCTTAGCCGCGCGTCGTCGCGGTTTTTCCATCATACTTTGCGATTTTTTCTTACGGTGCACTTTTTGACGTGCGTGCGCGGTACGTCATGCGACGGGGTGGGCGTGGGCTTACACACGTCGGGAGTACAAGCTTTGAATCTGCGGTATTGAGAGGTTAGCCAATGACCAGTGAACAACTGCAAACAGGAGGGCAAAGAAACGGGCTAAGCATTTAACAACTCCTCAGCGATCGAAGCATCGTGGACTTTCGCGCCTACCCACTGTTCGGCGCGATACTCCTCGTTCGGCCACAGCTCCTTCACCAATGTCACTTCCTGCTGGCCCACAACACGCCACTTCCCGTAGTCGAGCTGCTCACGACTGACCGCCAACACTGCGATGAGATGCTTGGACCGCAGTTCAAACGTCCCGTTTGCGACGTTGCAGGCCACCCGCGTATCAAAGAAAGCACAGGAGGCAACGTTGGACATCATCATGTCTATGACTTGTCCTAGCGAGCACAAGCCATCACGCTGTGTTACAAGAAAGACGCTTCCTGGCTTCCACTCTCGCTTATTTGTTTCTTTTGATCTCGTCATTGTTTGAGGGTCTCCCGATAGTACCGCCTGCAGCGCGGTAAGCGGCCTCGTTCATCTCATAGCGCCGGTTGGCAAGCACGCCCGGACCACCACGTTGTCGAATTGCGGATTCTTCGGCAGCACGCAGAGCACTGCCGTTCTGCGCACGACCGATGATCTGTACTCATGTCACCCCAAGCGATCCGTCATGGGCGGCCTGCCGATTGAGGAATGCGCCTCGCTCTTTGACCGACCAATGTATTCTGCTCCTGTTTTTGGATTCAGTCGACTGTAGATAATTCCCCGGGTCGCTTGCTCCGCCAGCCAAAGCACCGCTACCTGCACCGGTGCGAAGTGTGCTAACTAGCGCAAGCACTTCGGAAGAAATCCCGCCTGCCATGCCCATTCCGCCGAGCAATGGCGCAGTAACTAATCCTCCTGCGATTTCCAGAGGCCCTTGGATTGGCGCCAATCTGCCGCCGACACCGTTGATAAAATCTTGAAGCGAACACGGGCAGAGCCCAAACGGATCCGAGAAGTTAACCGGATCGACATTGGCAAATCCATACAGGTTGAGTCCCCCCGCGAGCCCAATGGGGTCTTCCTGCGTAAACTGATCCCTTTTGCAAATTCGGTACGATTCTGCATTCGCAAGGCGCTGTCATTGCTTTTCTTAGCGACGCGGCGTCGCGGTTTTTCCATCATACTTTGTGATTTTTCGCTTACGGTGCACTTTTTGATGTGGAGGCGTAGTTCATCGCGCATCACGATGATCGTTCGTCTTCGCGCTGGTGCTCAATCATTCTGTTGTCGCGCTGACCAGACATACGCGTCTGATCGCATTACACATCAAAGAGTTCCGAGATAAGAGACGCGCGCTCAACATTGAGGTGAGTCGCGACTTCGTTCAGGATGCTTCCGAGTGTACCGATCCGGAGGCTGGCATGATCGGGAATCGTCAGGTGATGTTCACCGCCACGTTCCGTCGTAAGCCGCATGTGACTGCCCGTCTCCCGAGTGATCGCGTACCCGTAGCGCTGCAACGCCCGCGCGAGTGCACGTCCCGAAAGATCGCGTGGCAGTTTCACACGTTAAGCGGCGATGACTTCGTCGTGTACAAGATGCAGCCGGATGACCTTCGGCCGGTCGGAATCCTCAAAGTGACAGCGGACCGCATCGCGTAGCGCGTCACGCAATCCCGCGATATCGTCAGCTTCCGTCACGATCGAGCTGCCAACGGCGCGTGCGATGTACCCGCCTTCGACGGCCTCTTCTGCTACGAACAAGATCTCAGTCATCTTCGTCCCTGATAGGTGCATTCGTAATTTTAGCCATCGGCTACCGAGGTGGGAACTGCGCGTGCTGAGCTCATTTTTCGTACACCGCGTCAAGCGCGACCCTCGATTTTCGAAAAGGCCCTGTATTGTGGAGGTTCGTGATGTTCCCGTGTGTGTTCCCCGTTGCTGCGCTCCCGATGGCCTCCTCGACCCTCGATGGCTTTGGTGCCCGCCTCGCGACGCTCCGGCAAAGTCGTGGCTTGACGCAAACCGAATTAGGCGACGCGGCCGGCGTGTCGCAGCGCGTCATTGCCTATTACGAAACCGAAAGCACGCAGCCGCCCGGCGCGCTGCTCGTCGATTTCGCGCGCGCGCTGCACGTCACGACCGATGCGTTGCCGGGATTAAAACCCATGACCGACACGCTCGCATCGAAAACCGCGCGCCTGTTGAAACGCTTGCAGCGTATCGAAGAGCTGCCACCCGCCGATCAGCGTGCCGTGCTCAAACTCGTCGACGCCATGCTCGACA
>JBDUAX010000079.1:0-12553 GCA_040004455.1 Gemmatimonadaceae bacterium | reverse complement strand
TGATCATGGCGTATTCGGGCTGACTTTGCGTTCGTATTGCGCGAGATAGGCAACTGCGGCATCGGCAATGGCGTCGGCCAGATCTCTCTGATGCAACGCGTCATTCATGAACGCCGAGTCGGCGGAGTTCGATCCGAATCCGACTTCGACCAACACGGCTGGCATGAAAGCGTGAACCAGCACGCTGAATCCGGCCTGCTTGATGCCGCGACTTGGGCCCGGGTGAATGGACTTCAATTGGCCCTGAATCAAATCCGCCAGTCGCGACGACTCCCGCAGGTGCTCGTTCTGCGCCATGTCGCGAATGATGAACCCAAGGGGATCATTGCTCGACGTTTCGGCGTTGGTCTCAAAGCGAATGGATTGATTTTCCATTTCTTCAACGCGCTTTTCATCTTCCGTTTTTGCTTCGGCCAGAAAATACGTTTCGAAGCCACGCGCGGTCGCGGGCCTGTTCCAATGCGGATTCGCAGCGTTTACGTGTATGGAGATGAACAGATCCCCTTTCGCCTGATTCGCAATCTTTCCGCGATCACCCAGGGCGATAAGTGTGTCCGACGCGCGCGTCATCACGACGGATACACCACGTTGCTCAAGTGCCTGTTGCAGTGACCGTGCAACGGCCAGGGTGATGTCTTTCTCTCGAATTTTCTTCGCCGCACCAAGCGGCCCTGTCATACCATTGTCGGGGCCACCGTGTCCGGCATCGACAACAATTATTCGGCGACGCAGATTCTTCGCATTGGGCAAAACCGTGGTGCGCGAACGCGAAGCGGCATCTGAGGCTTTCTCCAGAGCCGGTGCGGGTGACTTGATTCCAGTCCTGGATGGGGCAATGGGCGTGCTGTTCTTCGCGCGAATTGCAACAGCGGAAAATCGACGTAGTTCGTGCCTGTCATCGTCATACAGCAACCCACCGAACACACGCGGCAGTAGTTCAGTGGCCATCGCCAGGGGCACGTACAGACGACCATCAACACGAAACGGAGCGCCGATTATTGGCAAGTCACCGGAGTCGGTGCTCACCAATGGCACGCCTATCATCAAGTTCAGCGCGCGTTCATCGAGCGAGAATCGAAATTTTTCGCCGGTTGTTGCAACGAGTTGCCCACCCAGCGCTTCAGCGAGGAGATCGGCGCGCAATGCACTTCCGCGACCGGATTGCGCAACAACCGGAACGGAGCGCGTTTTGTCACCCCATCGCACGACAAGCGGCGCTGTAGGCGCCGATGCCCCCGAACCGACCGCAACCTGCAGGGCGAGAAACAAGGCGCGAAGCATCGTTGCTACCTGCTTCGCAGCGCGCGGGCCATTTCACGTTCGGCATCCTTCTTTTTCAAGTCTTCGCGTTGATCGTGCAATTTCTTTCCGCGCACGAGTGCCAGTCGCGCCTTCACGCGACCCTTCTTGAAGTACAAATCGAGTGGTACCAGCGTCAAACCCTGACGTTCGACAGCGCCAATAAGCCGACGAATTTCACGGCGATGCAGCAGCAATTTTCGCGTGCGTGTCGGTTCATGATTGAACGTGTTGCCATGCCCGTAGCCACCGATATATAGGTTCAGCATGAACACCTCGCCGTCCTTTATTACTCCAAAGGCATCGGTGAGGTTGGCCTTGCCCTCGCGAAGTGACTTGACTTCGGTTCCGGTGAGCACGACGCCGGTTTCCCAGGTATCCAGTATTTCGTAATCGTGACGCGCGCGTTTGTTCCGCGCGATCAATTCGGTTGCTTCTTCTTCCTGCTCGATGGGCTTTTTCATTCCGCTATGGAAGTTAGAGGCCCGGGCACCCAGCGAGAAGCGCATTGCGCGTTGACTTCCCTGCACCGTCTTGCCTAATTTCGCCTCCCTGCCACGGACGTGTTGTTCGTGGGAAAGCCGGAGTGGTGGAATTGGTAGACGCGCTGCGTTCAGGTCGCAGTATCCGCAAGGATGTGCGAGTTCGAGTCTCGCCTCTGGCATTGTTACGAAAAAGCGGTCCTGCAAGGCAGGTCCGCTTTTTTGCATTCCGGGTATTCGTGATCGGCGTCGTGCCTAGCGAAGCACCGGCCTCACGGCGGAGGGGCGGACGTCTTCGGGTAGTGACGCGGCACCAAACGCGGTACGCAACGCTTCATTGGCCGCCGAGCGAACCGAGAGCACGTATTGCGTGGCACGCACGAGTTGCTCGGTCGTTGGCGACTCCACTCCCGTCGCCGAGAGCATCACTCTCGCTAAGCGGGCCGCCGGTGCCTCTGCCGATCCTCGCGATGAGAACGCACTCGTGTAGGCACGCCAGCGCTCGCTCCATGCACGGCCCACATCGGCATCGCGACGTGCTTCGAGATTGATGACAGAAGCCAATTGATGTGCAACATCCGAGGCGGTGCGGTCGTCGAGCGCATCGCGTTCGGCAACAATCAGTCCAAGTGCCCGACGCGCGAACTGCAATTCACGAACGATGAGCGCTTCGCTTGCCGCCGGCGCCATCGATGTGAGCCAATCAGAATCGGTGGGACCAACGATGGGCGTGATGGTCGAGAGGTACACCATCGCTCGCTTCCGTCGGTCGCGCGCGAGTTTCCATTCGCTGAGGATCGACATGGTGCGCGTCAGCCCTGCAGCACTGGTAGCGCACCGCCGCGAGCTGATGAGCGCGCAGTCATTGTTACAAGTCCAACGCGATCACGAACCGACGCTTCCGTTTCAAGGAGATCGCTGAGCAAAACCCCAGCGAGCACTTCATCTATTCGTTGTTGCAACAACATCCAAACCGGACGAATGCTGCAGTCGCCGCTGTCGGCGCAACGCTCTTCGTTGACGGGATGACTTACGCAATGCAAATCGAAGGTTGCAAGTTCCGATGCCTGCAAAACGTCTTTGACCGAAATCTTACTGGCCGGGCGAGCCAGGGAATAACCACCGCGTGCGCCACGCGTGCTCTTCACAATGTCGGCGCGTCGCAGGCGCAGCATTATCTGCTCCACGTAATCGCCAGGCAATTTCTCATTTGCAGCGATATCCCGCCCCGTGACGGGGCCGTCGCTGTTTCTGCGCGCCAAGTGCAGCGCGCAGATCAAACCATATTCGGCCCACGTGGTAATTCGCATACTTACGAGTTTAGGGCAGGCCGTACCGAGCCACAAGCCGACGCGTCTTTCTCCCCCTCAATTGACCGGCAGCGAAACGGCTAGCTGCCCGCAGCGGAACCATGTTTGCCGGTCGGAACACCTATTTCCGTCATTCGGCGAAGGTCCAATAGCGCATCGACCTCGTCGTCGGGAAGTACATGCTCCCGCTTTACAAGCTCGCGAATGAGTACGCCCTCCTTTACCGACCGCTTCGAAATATCGGCCGCGGCCGCATAGCCAATTTGCGGAGCCAGTGCCGTTGCCAGCGCTGCCGAACGCTCGACCCAGTACGAGCACATTTGGACGTTGGCTTCTATGCCTGACACGCATTTTTCTGCCAGCACTCTGATGGCGTTGGTCAGAATTTGCATCGAAAGCAAAATGTTCTGTGCAATTACCGGCATCATCACGTTCAGCTCGAGCTGTCCGTGTTCCGCAGAAATTGCAACTGTCGTGTCGCAACCAATGACCTGGAAACACACCTGATTCACCATTTCGGGAATCGATGGGTTAATCTTGCCCGGCATGATCGACGAGCCCGGCTGCACCGCGGGCAAGGTAATTTCGTCGAGACCAGTGCGCGGGCCGGACACCATCAAACGCAGATCACTGCACATCTTCGACAGGTCGAGCGCGAGTCCGCGCAGTGACGCTGAGAATGCTGCGGCATCACCCATACTTTGCATTAGCTGAACGCGATCTTCGCCAACGCGAAGGTCGAGCCCTGTAATTGCGCGCAGGTTGCTGATCATCAGCTCCGGATACTCTGGTTCGACGGTAACTCCGGTTCCGACTGCAGAACCGCCAATTCCCAGGTCGCGCAAATAATTCGCTGCTTCCAGAATGCGGCGAAGACAACGATCGAGCGTTCCTGCATAGGCGTTGAATTCCTGGCCCAGTCGAATTGGCATTGCGTCCTGCAAGTGCGTGCGTCCGGCTTTCACAATTCCATCAAATTCAACCCCCTTCTTTTTCATTTCGTTGCGCAGCAATTCAATAGCTTTTTGCAACGCGGGCAACTGGCGCAGCGCTGCCAGACGAATGTTCGTGGGAATAGTGTCGTTCGTACTCTGCGCCATGTTCACGTGATCATTCGGATGCACGGGTTTGTATACGCCGCGTTGTGAGCCGAGCAATTCATTAGCCCGATTGGCCAGCACTTCGTTGATGTTCATGTTGTGCGAAGTACCTGCACCGGCCTGATATGGGTCGACCACAAATTGGTCGCGGTGTTGACCGCCAATTACTTCATCGGCGGCCGCAATAATTGCGTCCGCCAGCTTTGCGTCGAGGCGCCCTGTTTTTTTGTGGGTGAGGGCAGCTGCTTTCTTGATCCACACCTGCGCAATGACAAACGGTTCCAGCGGTAACAAGCCACTAATCGGAAAGTTTTGAACGGCGCGCAACGTTTGCACGCCGTACAATGCGCTGGTTGGAACCTGCAATTCACCGAGCGGATCTTTTTCTGCACGCGTTTCGATCATTGTTACTCGCCCCAACTCGATGTTGAGAAAATGGCGACCGCCTTTTGCTGGTGCTGCTCTAGTTCATTCTCACCAGCGTGTCCATCACCGAAACGATGTGGAGTACACTGTTCGCATCGGGATTCAGAACTTGCGTGCGCCAGCGAGTCAGCAGTAACGAGCGCAACCCCGGTGGCGAGAGAAGCACTGCGCCGATTGCGTCAGATGGTATGGTTTCTGTTCCATCATCTTTCAGCGCGCAGAGAATTTGTTGATTGGCGTATGACGACGTGGCTGGATTCGCGTACTTGAGCGAGATGATAATGGCAGATGTTGTATCGGGGGAGGCGTTCCACGTTATCGTCAAGGGTGCCGCCGTTGCTGGCAGCGTGACCGTTCCCGGAAGGAGCGGTTCGGCCAAACGCACGGAGATTGTTGATGCAGGGAATCCGCCAGTTTCCCCCGGAATGTTGACTTTGACCGAATCACCCGAGCTATACGTCGTCGCGCCGGCAGACGCATAGCGCTTGAAAGATTCGTCGAAGGTGAGCGGAATTGTTGCCGAAGAAGCGTTCGCACCAATTTGCAGGCTGACCGCCGTTCCAGCTTTCTTCACACCGGTGACGATTTGCGTCGTTGTGTCGACAGTAGAGAAGACGCAGCTATTGATCTGATTGCGGCTGTCAGGAACGCCTGCCGAATAAGCCTCGAAGAAAATTGCAGTGCTGGTTGCAGCAGCATTCGCGTTGGCTGCGGCGGTAGCTCGAATCGACACCGCCCCAAATTGGAAGATTGGTAGCTGTGCTGCCTCGGACAGATGGAGACACGCAGACGCCACTGGAAGTCCAACGGCGGTGATAGCAGCGAAAGCAAATATTCGGCGGGAACGATTCATCATCGTTGGGGCAAAGAGGAAAAAGCGCGCATCAGTCGGATGCGAATTGACGCAAAAACGGATTGGATCTGAGTTCTCTGGCGATGGTCGTGGCGGGACCGTGTCCAGGCAATACTCGAACGGCCTCGGGTAAATTAGCCAATCGTTGCAAACTACGTAAAAAGTCTGCTGGGTTGGCGAGCGGTAAATCGGTTCGGCCAACGGAACCGGCAAACACGCAGTCACCGCCCAATAACACGCCGTCGCCGAGGAACCCTACATGTCCGGGCGCATGGCCTGGAAGATGCATCACAGTGAAAATATTGGTGCCGAGTTCCATCACGTCCCCTTCAGCCAATTCGTAATCGGGAGCCGGCGGCTGCTCAACTTCCAACCCGAAAGTCCGCGCCGAGGTCACCGCGTCGTCGTAAAGAGGGCGGTCGAGTGGGTGGAGCCAAACCGGCACAGGTCGGCGCCGCAACACGCCGGCAATTCCGCCGATATGGTCGAAGTGCGCATGTGTGAGCCAAATGGCCTTGAGTGTGGCTCCCTCTGCATCAACGGCCGCGAGCAGGCGATCGGCCTCCTCGCCTGGGTCCACCAACACCGCTTCTTTCGTTGCCTCATCGACAACAAGCCAGCAGTTCTCTTCAATTTCGCCAACGGTGATGCACCGAATAATCACACCTCAGTCCTGCGGAGGCAGTGCGTGCGGAGGCAACACGTCGGGTGGGGCGGTGATGTCGAGTACAGGCGACTCCCCAAAGCCATTGTGTGCCAACCAACGCTCGGCCTCGAGTGCGGCCATGCATCCTGTTCCCGCGGACGTAATTGCCTGGCGATAATAGTCGTCGAGCACGTCGCCGGCGGCGAAGACACCAGGCACACTCGTAACAGTGCGCCACGATTCAACTTTCACATAGTTGTACTTCGTAAGCGCCAGTTGTCCGTTGAGAAACTGCGTGTTCGGTGCATGCCCGATGGCAACAAACAATCCGCCAACAGCGAGTTCACTGCGCACTCCTGTGACAGTGTCCTCAAGTGCAACGCCGGTGATCATGTCATCACCCAATACGTCAACAACCGCGGTGTTCCACAATACGCGCACCCGGGAGTGCGTGAGCACGCGTTGCGACATGACTTTGGACGCGCGAAAACTGTCGCGACGATGAATGATGACCACTTCACTGGCAAACTTCGTGAGGTACATCGCTTCTTCCATTGCGGTGTCGCCGCCACCAACGACCGCGAGAACTTTGTTGCGGAACACGTGCAACGCACCATCGCAAACGGCGCACGCCGAAACACCGCCGCCAATTTTCGCGAGGCGCATTTCGTTTTCGAGGCCAATCCACTTCGCCATCGCGCCGGTTGCAACGATGACTGACAGCGCCGCTACTGGTTTATCGTAGTTCGGCGTGAGTACAAATGGATGCGCCCTGAGATCGACAGATTTTATGCGCTCCGAAACAACACGCGTGCCGTAACGCAGCGCTTGTTGCTTCATCCGATCCATCAAATCGGGGCCGGTAATTTGTCCGGGAAATCCAGGAAAATTTTCAATTTCCGTAGTGAGCATGAGTTGCCCGCCTGGCAATTCCGTGCCGATCGGTTCCCCTTCGAACACAATCGGATTGAGATTGGCACGTGCTGCATAAATTGCGGCGGTCCAGGCGGCGGGCCCCGAACCGATGATGGCAATTGTTTCAGGTTGCGATTCGCTCATGGTGCTATTCCCGTTTTTTGATTTACGGCCGCAAAACACTCGAGCTGACCGTGCTACATGAATCTGACGCAATGACCGTGCATGCACCAAGGGGTGCATGCAACGCGCCTGAATGCTGGCGAATGCATTGCGCGGCAGCGCTCAGCGCGCAGACAACACTCCCAGCGCGCCGTGGCAGTGCGACACTGTTCCAACTAGTACTTCGACCGCATTTAAGTTTCCCCATTCTGCAATTTGCTGATCGGCGATTGCTATTGCTGGTGCGTCAATCATGCCAACGCCGTGCGTGCGATGCGTGCAGTGAAAAACAATTGGACCGGCCAGCGGCCTCTCCGCAGATTGTGCGGCAACATACGCGGCGATTGCGGGAGGCATGCTCCAACTACGTGGACCTTTGGTGGCCGGACAGAGCACCGGTTCAATGCAGTTGATCGGACACAGCCACTCGGCAAAGCTCACGTAGTGGCGCCCGTCAGGAGCCGCGCGTTCCCAGGGAATGCGTGGCGCTTTGGAAAGCGGTTCAACGCTAACCGAGCGATCGGGCCAGCGAACTTTCGCGCGCGCAATCAACCAATCGAGCAGCAAATGCGGCATGAGTGGTGATGGAACCAGCGCCTGCCCCTCGAGCCTGGACGCATCACTCGCAAGCCATTCATCCAGGTATTCCGCCCACGAACTGACAGCAATACGAATTGGAAGCGGGTCGTATGCATTTTGTGCGTGCTCCGCTGCCACTCTGCAATCGACGTGACGATCGACAACTACAACTTCCCCAACCTGCAAAACACCAGCCTTGAATGCCCGCGCAATCTGACCCGTGTACCACGATCCATAACAACCGCCGCCAATAACAACAATGCGCGAGAATGAGAGTGGCGCGCGTTTTGACAACAGTGTCACGCGATCAACGCCAGAGGTGGCGTCCACCGTCGACTGGAAGCACAACACCAGTGATGTAGGAAGCTTCAACCAGAAACAGAATTGCACTGGCGACTTCAGCTGGCGTTCCTGAACGACCCATAGGGACATCGCGCAAGAAACTCAGCGTGCGCTCTTCTGACAAATTCTCCGGCTTGAGCACCATTCCCGGCGCCACACCATTCACTCGAATTTTCGGTGCCAGCGCACCCGCGAGGGTTGCAACAAGATTTGCGACGCCGGCCTTCGTGGCCTGATGCGGAATGAGGTGCGGATATCGCGCTTCGAATGAAAGATGGTCACACATGTGAATGATCGATCCACCTTTCGACATGACCTTGGCCGCCGCCTGTGACAGGAAAAACGGCGCGCGCAAATTGATGTCGCTGACCCTATCCCATTCTTCGCTCGTGACGGCCTCGAACGCGTGGTCGAGCATCAGTGAAGCCGAACTTACGACGACATCAAGCTTGCCAAACGCGTTCATGGTTTCGGTAATGATTCGCGCAGGTGCGTCGGCGTCGCGCAAATCAGCGCTGATTACGTGAACAGGGTTTCCGTTGGCGCGCAATTCAGTGGCCAGCGCGTGCGCTTCGTCGGTGGAAGTACCGTGATGAATAACCAGCGCATCCCCTTGAGCGGCAAAGGCACGGACAATTTCCGCGCCGACTCTGCGTGCTCCACCGGTAACAAGCGTCACGCGACGTTCAGTCATCGCGCAGCGCTTTGTCGCTCAGCGACAACTTCTTCCTGCCGCGTGAGCCACTTAAGTGGCACCATTTGTCCGCCGAGTCGACGAAATCCCTCCGATGTTCCATGCCAGTCGGATCCACCACTCGGCAACAATTTCAGGTCTTCGACGATTTGAAGAATCTTGTGTTGCACAAAGGGCGGTTGACTGGGATGTAGCACTTCCACGGCGTCGAGACCAAGCGCCGCGAGGCGCGTTACGCGCGGTAGAGTTGCGAGTTCGCCTGGATGTGCCCACACCGCAATTCCGCCGGCACGATGCACCAGCTCAATCGCATCAGCGACCGCAAATTCTTCTTTCGCAACATAAGCTGGTTTGCCGAAACCAATCCACTTATCAAATGCCTCACGGAATTCGCGCACCCATCCGCCGTCAACCATTGCGCGCGCGAGATGCGGACGCCCCACTGCACCACCGTCGGCGTGTCGCAGCACCGCTTCCATCGTGACCGGAATTCCAGCGCGATTAAGCGTTGCAACCATTTGTTCACTGCGCCCAATGCGCCCTATTCGCAATGCTGCGAGTGCTTCGCTCATGACGTTCAGATCGGTCATGTGCAAACCGAGCAAATGCATCTCGTCTTTTTCGAAATTTGTGCTCAGTTCGACGCCGGTTACGACACGAACTCCAACGAGAGCGCCAGCTTTGATTGCTTCCGGAAGACCATCGACCGTGTCGTGATCGGTGATTGCAATTGCGCTGAGTTCCGCGACCGCAGCGGCGTCGAGCACCGCAGACGGCGAAAGCGCGCCGTCAGACGCAGTGGTGTGCACTTGCAAATCGACGAACGGCCCTTCGCGATCACTTGCCAGATCAGGATTTTGAATAAGACCCGCAATCACGTGCGGTAACCCGCTTCGGGTGACCGACTTCCGGGTTGGGACATGCGAAACAGGTTGGTCAAAGCTGCTTCATCGAGTTCGGACAACGACTCCTCACGAGAGCGAACGGTTAATGGCGAATAACGGGTTACGCGTACTTCGCGATCATCACCTTTACCGGAAACAAAAATCAATCCGAATTCATCGCCGACATACTGCGTCAGAAACCCTGACGGATAAACCTGCCACGCGCGGCCTTCAATGATCAGCTGTCGTGCGGGCATCTCAGGCTCCGGATACTTCGCGCCAAACCGGCGCGAACAAATGCGTTTGCAATTGTGTGCTGCTGGTTCTCTCGATTGCAGATGACAACGCCTCGGTCGAACCAGCTTCGATGAATTCCAGAAACGTTTCTGCGTTGTCCGTGCGTTCGAACACCCAGAAATTCGCGCCGACCGCTTTCGCAGACTGCGTGCGTGCGGTCAACGCGTCCACATAACCGGTGCGATCCGAAGAATTGACGGTTCGCTCAGACATCACCAGCACTCGCGGCATCAGAACCCTGTTTCCGGAATCGTTTCGAGGGTCTTCTTGAGGTCGACCATGAAGCGATCGGCATCCGCACCATCAACTACGCGATGATCAAACGACAGCGAAAAGAACGCGCAGGTGCGAATGGCAATCGTGTCTTCACCATCGGGACCAGCGATCACCTTCGGACGCTTCTCGATGGCGCCGAGTCCGAGGATTGCCGTCGTACCGAGGGGGATGATTGGTGTGCCCATGACGGAACCGAACACACCAGGATTCGTTACTGTGAACGTTGCTTCCTGCACTTCGTTCGGCGTCAATTTCTTGCTACGCGCGCGACCCGCAAGATCGTTCACGGCACGACTCAAACCGACCAGCGACAAATCGTCGGCGTGTTTGATAACGGGCACAATCAGTCCTGACGGATCGAGCGCAACGGCGATACCGATGTTCACGGCCGTGCGATAAATGACATCGGTGCCGGCAACGGCCGCGTTCAACACCGGATGGCGTTTCAGTTGTCGCGCGACCGCCTGCAAAATGAACGGCAGCGACGTGAGTTTCTGTCCGCTGGTCGCTTCGACTTCGCGACGCATGTTGGTACGCACGCGCGACATGCGTGTGAGATCAATCTCGAAGAAAGTGGTCACGTGCGCAGCACTGCGACGCGCGGCCGTCATGTGCTCTGACGTCAAACGACGAATCTTCGACATCGGTTCAACGCGATCACCGGCCCATGGTGTTGGTACTGGCCCGTGTTGTTCTGCTCCCGATGGCGCGTGCATTGAGGCACCGATCGGCGTACCAGCCGAGCGATCGGACAAGAACGCCTCGATGTCTTTTTTCGTAACGCGTCCTGCAATGCCGCTTCCCGACATCGAGCCGATTTCGACGCCATGTTCGGCCGCAATTTTGCGGACGAGTGGTGACGATTTCGTGCGAACGCGATCTTCGAGCGAACCTGGCGCGGCGGCTGGGTGCGCTGGTTTCGCAGGAGTCACCGAAGTGGGTGCGACGACCTTTACTGGTGTCGACGAAGCGGCTGCCGGAGCTGCTGGCGCTTCCAGCAAGGGTGCAGACGCCGTGATTGACGCCGACGCATCGGTTTCAAGGCGTGCAACGACGCTGTTCACCTCCACGGTCTTTCCTTCGCCAACCAGAATCTCCGCCAGAATTCCCGCACTCGGCGACGGAATTTCGGCGTCCACTTTGTCGGTGGAAATTTCGAACAAGGCTTCGTCGCGCTTGACCGCGTCGCCAACCTTCTTCAACCAGCGCGATACTGTGCCTTCTGCGATGGATTCACCCATCTGCGGCATGATGACGTCAACGCGTGCCACTCGCCTATCCTCGTGGTAACGAATCAGCCGCGCGGTCAGCGCGGCGTAGTCGCCAAAGTGCCAAAGTTGGAAGGGTTAACGCGCCGATCACGGCGCCCCACCCTGCGTAAACTTCCCAGCTGCAAGCAGGTAAACCCTGCGTCGGCTCACAACGTTGAAAGAAGCCGATAAACTTGCCGATGAGCACCGCGGTCATGGCACCGCTAACGCCACCGATGAAGAATGTAAAACACCCAACACCAATGTTGCGCGCCGTTCGGGTGGACTTGTCGGTATCGACTAATTCTCTGGCAGCCATCAGTGATTCGCGTGTTGCATATGCGACGGCATTGGTGCCCGCGTCGTGGCCATCAGTATCCCGCCTCAACCTTGTGATTGACGTCGGCCTTTCGGTGCAAGGCCACGAAATATTTCTTCACATTCTTGTCGAGACGGCTTTCACCAATTTGATCGGTGGACACGTCAATTAACGTGTAGTGACCACCTTCCATTCGAACACTCAGCGTAAGACTGCCAAGTGCTCCGGAAAGATTTCGAGAACGCGCATCATTTCCGGAACGCGTTAAACCGAGAGCCGAAAAAAAAGCATCCGCGGTAGCAAGAACAACTTCGGGAGTAAGCGTGGTGCGATAAAACAGGCGCATGTGTGTTGAAAGAGTTACGACTTCTTTTTTCGCGCGGCGATGGCAATGCTGTCGGCCTTGCGCTGCGCTTCGGCTTTCCTGGCAGAGTCGGGATCGGGCAAACGATTTGACAGCGGGGTTTCAATTCCGCCTGGTTCATCCGCGGACAATACGTCCTGCGTCCAATCAGTTGTTTGCTGTAACTTCTGTGTGCTGTCGCGACGGAATTGAATGCCCATCGCCCACAATCCTGCCGTGACAAAAAACATGCTGGTGCGATACGTGCCAAGTTCGCCGCTAGCAGCGAGTCCGTTCGCTGTTGTCTTGCGATCCTTGTTCGTTCCGAAAATTCTGCCCTGTCCGTTTTCGACCGGCTTTCCGGTTTTCAGTTCGC
>JBDUAX010000465.1:0-3723 GCA_040004455.1 Gemmatimonadaceae bacterium | reverse complement strand
TGCCAGCTTCTTCGAGTTGATCGACAATTCGCGCCGCTCGCCCATAACCAACGCGGAGATGTCGCTGCAACAACGATGTTGATCCACCCTTGTGTCGAATTACCAATTCCGCAGCTTCGCGGAACAACTCGTCGCGACCACTTGGGTCGACTTCATCCTCGTCGTCCGGCCCATTCGCATTGCGCGCTTCGATTGCGCGAACAGTCTCGAGAATGTCGGCTTCCGGAGCGACGACTTCGCCACTCGCCAAAACAGCCAGTCGACGCTGCTTCGCGTTGTCAAACCACTTGAGCAAGTGCTCGGTATCCTCACTGGAGAGATAAGCGCCCTGCAAACGGGCAGGCTCCGACTTGCCAGGTGGAATGAACAGCATGTCGCCGTTGCCAAGAAGCGCTTCGGCGCCCGCGCCGTCGATGATGGTGCGGCTGTCGATTTGCGTGGCCACGCGGAACGCAATGCGCGAGGGAAAATTCGCCTTGATCAAACCCGTGATGACGTTCACGCTGGGACGCTGCGTGGCGAGAATAAGATGAATGCCAATGGCGCGCGCCTTTTGTGCAAGCATGGCAATTGGTGTTTCAACTTCTCCCTGCACCGTCATCATGAGGTCAGCCATTTCGTCGATGATCACGACGATGTACGGCAGCACTCCGCCAGTGTATGTCAAATCTTCAAACGCCACCTCAGCGTTGCGCGGCTTCTTGAGCGCCGGACCCGTTCCACCTTCGTGCGCTTGCACGCGCTTGTTGAATTCCTGCAAGTTGCGACACGCATTGGCCTCCAGCAAACGATAACGATCCTGCATTTCAAGCACCGCCCATTTGAGCACCGACGCCGCATCGCGATTATCAGTAATGACCTTGTGACGCAAATGCGGCAACGTGTTGTACACGCTCAATTCGACCATCTTCGGGTCGACCATCAGGAAGCGCAGCGTTTTCGGCGTGTGCCGATAGACCAGGCTCGTGATGATGGTGTTCACGCACACAGATTTTCCGGATCCGGTTGTTCCCGCAATCAGCAAGTGCGGCATCTTCGCCAGGTCCGCAACAATTGCGCGTCCTTCCAGATCTTTGCCGAGTGCAATGGGTAAAGCCGCTCGCGCCTGCTTGAAGTCGTTCGATTCAAGCACTTCGCGCAACACCACCATTTCTGGAACTGGATTTGGCACTTCCACACCAACAGCTCCGCGACCCGGAATTGGCGCGACAATGCGAATGCTTGGTGCACGCATGGCCAGCGCAAGATCGTCCGACAGCATCGCGATCTGACGAACCTTGATTCCAGGCGCAGGCTCAATTTCAAACTGCGTAACGGTCGGCCCGGTTGTTCGACCCACGAGTGTACCGTCCACTTTGAACGTGCGGAGAGCCGCCATCAATTTCTGTCCCGACGCATCGAGTTCTGCTTTGTTGGCGTCGGTGTTTCGGGCGGGCGCAGCCGTTAGTAATTCAGTTGGCGGAAGTTCTTCGCCATACGTCTCGAAGTGATCCAACTGCGAGTTGTCGACTGCACCAAACAAGCTGTCCACACCCGTATTCTTTACTTTTCCACTTTTCTTACTCTCTGCGGCCGCTGGCGGCGCAAAGTCTTCGACACGACTTGCGTCTTTCTTCTTCGCGCGCGAATCGAGCGCAACATTCGCCGCGCCGAATTCAATAGCAGGCATTTCGTCGGGAGACGGCGCTAGTCGTTCCGCCAGCGTTAAAGTCGACGCCACTGGTTCATTGGTCGCGCGCTTGCGACCCGGCCCCAACACAACGCGAATCGGATTCCAGCGAAGCGTCGCAACAGTCAACACGCTTGCGCACAACACAAACAAGATCCACGCACCAGCGGGACCCAGGGCCTTTCGCAAATAGAAAGCCGTGAAGCTTCCCCAAAGCCCCGTCATGGTGTTGTCCGTCGGCTCACCGCCAATGAACAAACCAATTGCTACCGGCACGAGCGTAACCACGCCCGCAAACAGCAATCCCAATTCGGGGGCGTCGCTATCGTCGGCCAGGTGACCGAACAGCCGTAGTGCAACTGCGAGGCATGCCAACGCGATCAGTGCGGCGCCGGGAATTCCAACACTCGTGACCAATACACAACGTGCAAATGTTCCGACGGGCCCGAACACCCCCTCTGCTTGCCAACAAATTCCGGAAGGGGGCACATGTTGAAATACGAGCGCGCCAAACAGAAACGCTGCCAGCAATGACAGGGCCACCGCCGACAGTTCGCGCCGCAACACGGCTCCCTTCATTTCGCTAACTCGCTTTCCTGGTGGTATCTGGACGGGCGCGAGGAACGACGTCGAGTCCTCTCAGCTGGCGATCCTGGTACGTAACAACGAGCGGTTGAGTGTCGAGGGAAAAACACATTTCGACATCCGCTTCAAATCCGGCAATTGCCAGCGACCGCGCATGAGTCGCATCGGCGCGTAGTTTGTCGAAATTCGTCGCATAGCGACGTTCCAGCAACGCAGCCGATCGCGCGCCGTCAGTCCACTTGACGGAAGATCGGCCACGCGCAAGTCCTCGCGCGATTCTGCCCGCACACACGACATCTTCAAGTGTTACGCGTCGCTCGTGACCAGCGCAAACTATCAGCACATCAATGTCGTCTCGCGATGCCGCACGCGCTGCTTTGATCGTCTCACTGCAATTCACAAACGCTGCGAAATAGCAAACCGCGGACCCCGTCGATGCCACCAGCGCCACCGTTCCATTAGTGGTGCTGTAGAGTATCGTTCGACCTTGAACAACTGGTCGCGTGTATTCGAGCGGCGAATTGCCAAGATCGAATCCATCAATGCGCTGCATTTTTCGTTCACCGGCCAGACGATATTCCGATCGCTCGTACTGCTTGGAAAGCGTGACGGGCTCGTCAACGCTGTCAAAGGGAATGACTGCGCGCGCGCCGTTGGCCAAAGCCGTCACCACCGTGGTTGCTGCCCGCAGCACATCAATGACCACTACTACTTTGCCCAACACCTCGTGTGGCGTCGGCAACGCTTCGCCGAGCAGCACGTCGATGCGCACTAAGCGGGCTCCTTGAGCAGGTAGGCACCTTCACTTTCCAGAAACTTCGTGTGAACGGCGCCCGCCTGGAAATTCGGGTCCTGCATAACGCGCGCGAGAAACGGAATCGTTGTCGTGACACCTTCAATCACGAAACTCTCCAACGCGATCTGCATGCGCTTGAGCGCCTCGGGGCGATCACGTCCCTGCACGATGAGTTTCGCCAGCAGCGAATCGTAGTACGGCGGAACGGTGTAGCCCGCGTACGCGTGCGTGTCGATGCGCACGCCGGGGCCACCAGGTTGATGAAAGACATCGAGACGACCAGGTGACGGCTGGAAATTGCGCGATGGATCTTCGGCGTTCACGCGGCACTCAATGACGTGCCCACGGTACGGCGGAAGTGTTTTGACACTCAATTCATGGCCAGCAGCGACGCGAATCTGCTCCTTCACAAGATCCACACCAGTCAGCATTTCCGTAACCGGATGCTCAACCTGAATGCGCGTGTTCATCTCCATGAAATAGAACATGCCGCTGTCATCGAGCAGCATTTCAATGGTGCCGGCGCCAACGTAATTGATGGCCTTTGCACCCTTCACGGCGGCGGCGCCCATTGCTTCGCGCAATTCCGGCGTGAGTACCGGGCACGGAGATTCTTCAATCAACTTCTGGTGACGACGCTGCACGGAGCAATCGCGTTCACCCAGGTGAATTA
>JBDUAX010000464.1:0-3724 GCA_040004455.1 Gemmatimonadaceae bacterium | reverse complement strand
ATGAACCGCAGTGGTTGCTCGACTGGCGCTTGAAGGCGTTCCGTTTGTGGCAAACCATGAAGGAGCCACATTGGAGCAACGTTGTGTATCCGCCCATCGATTATCAGGCGGCAAGCTATTATTCCGCGCCGAAATCAACGAAGAACGTTGAATCGCTCGACGAAGTTGATCCGAAACTGCTCGAGACGTACGCCAAGCTTGGCATTTCGCTCAACGAGCAGAAACGTCTGAGCGGTGTCGCCGTTGATGCCGTGTTCGATTCCGTTTCCGTTGGCACGACGTATAAAGCGGAACTCGCAAAACACGGCATCATTTTCTGCTCGTTTGGTGAAGCAGTGCGCGAACATCCAGAACTCGTGCGCAAGTATTTGGGTTCAGTCGTGCCGCACAGCGACAATTTTTTTGCAGCACTGAATTCGGCAGTCTTTTCGGATGGCTCGTTCTGCTACATCCCGAAAGGCGTCGTCTGCCCGATGGAGTTGTCCACGTATTTCCGCATCAATGCAGCGGAGACCGGACAGTTTGAGCGCACGCTGATTGTCGCGGATGAAGGCAGTACGGTAAGCTACCTCGAGGGGTGCACCGCACCCAAGCGCGATGTGAATCAGTTGCACGCGGCCGTTGTTGAAATTGTTGCGCTCGACCGCGCGACGGTGAAATACAGCACCGTGCAGAACTGGTACGCCGGTGATGAAAACGGGGTGGGCGGCATTTACAACTTCGTCACCAAGCGCGGCCTGGCGCACGCGCATGCGAAAATTTCGTGGACGCAGGTGGAAACCGGTTCAGCAATCACGTGGAAATATCCGAGCGTCATTCTGAAAGGCGACTACAGTGTTGGTGAGTTCTATTCGGTGGCCGTTGCCAGCAAACGCCAGCAGGCGGACACCGGCACGAAGATGATTCATATGGGCAAGCACACGAAGAGCACAATTTTGTCAAAGGGCATCAGTGCGATGCACGGGCAGAACAGCTATCGCGGCCAGGTGAAAATTCTTCCAACTGCCGAAGGCGCGCGCAATTACACGCAGTGCGATTCGATGCTGGTTGGCAATCAGTGTGGCGCGCACACGTTTCCGTATGTGGAAGTGCGAAACAACACGGCGACACTCGAGCACGAAGCGTCAACATCAAAAATTGGCGAAGATCAAATTTTTTATCTCAAAGCGCGCGGGCTTGATGCCGAGCAGGCCGTTTCGATGATTGTGAGCGGTTTTTGTAAGGAAGTATTCAAGGAGTTGCCCATGGAGTTTGCGCTTGAGGCGCAGCAGTTGTTGGGCATCACTCTTGAAGGAAGCGTTGGTTAATTCGCCAATACGATCACTACACTTTTCTCCACATATGCTTGAAATCCGCGACCTCCACGCCTCTGTAGACGGCCAGCCCATTTTGAAGGGCATCACGCTGTCGGTAAAGGCGGGAGAAGTACACGCAGTAATGGGACCGAACGGCTCGGGAAAGAGCACGCTTGCGCAGGTTCTGGCGGGTCACCCCGCGTATGAAATCACGAGCGGCGAAGTGACCTATCGCGGCGAAGATTTGCTGGCGATGCTCCCGGAACAACGCGCGCAACAGGGCGTGTTTCTCGCGTTTCAATATCCGGTGGAAATTCCGGGTGTAAGCAACGCGTACTTCCTGCGCGCAGCATACAACGAAATTCGTCGCGCCAATGGGCACGACGAAGTCGATCCGATGGAATTTCTCGATCTCGTTGAAGAGAAGCTCAAGCTGGTGGACATGGACGTGACGATGCTGAATCGCTCCGTGAACATGGGTTTTTCTGGCGGTGAGAAAAAGCGCAACGAGATTTTGCAGATGGCGGTGCTTGCACCAAAGCTCGCAATTCTCGACGAAACCGATTCCGGTCTCGACATCGACGCGCTGCGCATTGTGGCCGACGGCGTGAACTCGCTCCGTCGCCCCGACAACGCTGCCATTGTCGTTACGCACTATCAGCGCTTGCTTAACTACATCGTGCCCGATTTTGTGCATGTATTGGCTGGCGGTCGCATTATCAAATCGGGTGACAAATCGCTGGCGCTCGAACTCGAAGCGAAAGGTTATGACTGGCTGCTGGAGCCGGCCGCGTGAGCCAGTCGCTTCTCGACCTGGCCAATTCGGCCGCATCTGAAACCGTCGCGCCTGTTTTGCACGCGTTGCGCCGACAAGGCGCAACGGAGTTTGCGCGACTCGGTTTTCCGCACACGAAAAACGAAGATTGGTTGTACACGAACACCTCTGAAATCGCAAACGCCAGATATACACGCGAAGTTGGTGGTACGGCCGTCAGCGTGAGTGACCTTGCGCCATTTCTTTTTGGAAACGAGAACTGGCCGCGGGTGGTAATCGTTGACGGTCAATTTTCTGCGGATTTGTCGGTGTTGACCGATTTGCCCGACGGTGTACGCGTGCAATCACTGCACGACGCGGCGCGAAGTGAGTCGGACATCCTGGCCAGGTACCTGGGAAATATTGTTCCTGCATCCCGAGACGGCTTTACAGCGCTCAATGCGTCAGCCGTTGGAGCCGGAGCCGTGGTGCACGTCGCCAAGGAAATGGTCAGCGACATTCCACTGCACATTTTGCATGTAACGTCGGCGAACGCGAAGGGAGTTCTCGCGCAGCCGCGGCATTTGATTGTTGTCGAACGACACGCCAAAGCTTCGGTCGTGGAAAGCTTCGTGTCACTCGGCGACACACAAACTTTTACCAACACCGTTACTGAAGTCGTGGTTGAAGATGGTGCGACGCTCACGCATCTGCGTGTGCAACGCGAGAGCAAAAAGGCGTTTCACATTGGTACCGTAGAAGCGCGTCAGGGGCGTGACTCGCACTTCATCTCGTTCTCGCTGATCGCGGGCGGCGCGCTGTCGCGTACAAATGTTTACACCGCGTTGGGCGGCGAGGGGTGCGGTACGACGCTCAATGGCCTGTATCTGCTGGACGGCAAGCAGCACGGCGATACACAAACGCGCGTTGAACACATCGCGCCGAATTGTTTCAGCCGTGAGTTGTACAAGGGCTTGTTGGACGGCGCGTCGCACGGTGTGTTTAATGGCAAGGTTTACGTGCACCCGGAAGCGCAAAAGACCGACGGCAAGCAGACCAATCAAACGTTGTTGTTGTCTGACAAGGCGCGCATCGACACCAAACCGCAGCTTGAGATTTTTGCGGACGATGTAAAGTGCACGCACGGCGCGACGGTTGGGCGCATTGACGAGATGGCGTTGTTTTATCTCAAGAGTCGGGGAGTGGGTGCGACGCTGGCGCGTCAGCTGTTGATGTATGCGTTTGCCGCCGACGTACTTGAGACCATTGAGAACGAAGCGGTGCGCGAAGAACTGGAGCGCATGACTCTGGCGCGATATACCGGCGCGCCGACGGTTGCACTATCCGTCGATCGTTAAGCGAGCGAACGCATGTCAGACCTACAGGAGTTGTACCAGGAGGTCATACTCGATCACAATCGCAAGCCGCGCAATTACGGCGAACTTGAGGGCGCTGATCATCGCGCCGAGGGGAAAAATCCTCTGTGTGGTGATCACGTTCAGGTCGAGCTGGTGATGGACGATGATGTGATTCGCGAAGTAAAGTTCACGGGACACGGCTGCGCTATTTCGCGCGCTTCTGCCTCGCTCATGACGGCTGCGGTAAAAGGAAAATCCCGCGCGGATGCTGACGCGTTGTTCCATCGCTTTCACGCGATGGTGTTGGGGCAGGACCG
>JBDUAX010000463.1:0-3741 GCA_040004455.1 Gemmatimonadaceae bacterium | reverse complement strand
CTCATGAGAAACACGTTGACGGCAACGCGATGCAACCAGGTCTCGAGGGTACTTTCTCCGCGATACGATTGCAATCGTTCCCACGCGCGCACGAAGACGTCCTGCATGAGCTCATGCCCGCGTGCCGAGTCGTTGGCTAGCCGGCAGCACAACGCCGTCACGCGTCCGGAGTGCTGCTTGTAAATGCGTTCAAAGGCCTGCACGTCGCCACGCTGCGCGCGCGAAACGTCGTCCGTCATTTCGGCTGACGGTTTGATGGGGCCATTCGCACGTGGCGGTGATACCAAGGCTTCGTTATTTGCTGGTGGCCTGGTGCGGCAAACTGACTTCTGTTGGCTGGATGCCGCCAGCTGTCCCTTCTTTGATTCCATTCGACCGGCCGCTGTTTACACGGCGCAATTATATCGCCCCAATCCGCACGTACCGAAACACAAACGCCACGCTTTGGCGGGGCGTCGGTCGCATTGAGGCAGGTCGCTTTTCGGCCTTTTGGATTTACGGCCATTTGGCGGCTCCGGTGCGCAGCACAGAGGGCCAAAAAGGCGCCGATCGGAATCGAACCGATGATGGGAGTTTTGCAGACTCCTGCCTTACCACTTGGCGACGGCGCCGGGGCCCCGGAGGAGCAATCCAGCAGGGGTGCAAGATGGCCGTGCGGCTACGGCGGAGCAAGCGATTCGGCCACATTCTCCGCGCGTCCTCCGTCCTTCCAGCACTCTAAAAATGATGCGCGCCTTGACCGAGCGAATGCTACTGGTAATCCGCCCCCTCAACTCCCCGTTTTCGAAAGCCTCGGCCTGGCCAGACGCTGAGTCGCGATAAAGATCGATATGACGGTCACGGCCACCGCGCCGATGTACGCCGCCCGCGTAGTCGGACCCGTCGCCATTGTTTTTGAAGTCGCCTCCGTCATCGAGGCGGCAATCGCCAACATCCATTCCCGCACACTCAGAAAATTGAGCGCCGGGAAAGTTCCGCTCAACACCCCCTCCCAAACCAGCACGTACGCCATCCCACCCACCAGTGCGCGGCGCGTAATGAGCGCGACTGCAGTGAAAGCCACAGCGTAAACCGCCGCACCAAATGCAGATGCAGCAGTAAACGCGCTCACCACACCGAGTGGATCGGACGAACCGGTTGCGATGCGCCCCGAGCCCCACACTGCCAACGCCGACAACGCAGCGGCAATCGACGCGGCGAACACCATGCGAACCAGAACAATCCACCAACGCGGTGTTGTCGATGTCACGAGATACATCAACGTTCCATCGTTCGACTCGGCGGCGAATGCGCTGGTGCCAAGGAGCAATGCGAGAATGGGAACCGCGATGCGCACGACCAACTGATCGTATCGATCGACGAGAAACGTTACGGGATCGCCCGACAACGGTCCGCTCGCTGCAAACACCAACGCAAACAGCATCGGCAGCAATACCAGCGCGGCCATGCCGCACAGCAGCATCGGGGTAATAGTGCGTGCCCACGTCAGGTGCACGATTGCGCGGGCAGACGCGATCCACCTGACGCTATGCGGCTTCGCTTCTCGAACTTGCGACATCAGTTGGCCACCAGATACGCGAACACGTGTTCGAGGCTTTCGTCGGCCGCTTTGATTTCGAAGACGGAAATATTCTTGCGTTGTGCCGCTGGGCCAACCGCTCGCGCAAACGCAGCGTAGTCGGTGGCACGCACCATCAGCATGTCGAATGCTATTTCCACTCCCACAACCGATGGATGTGCAACCAATTCGGCGGCCAGTGCGCGATCGTTGCTCGAACGCAAATGCACGGTGTGGGGGCGATCCGTCATCAAGCGTCGCAATGCGCGATAGTCGCCTGTGGCGGCGAGTCTGCCAGCAATCATCACGAGAATGCGCGACGCCAGCCCTTCTATTTCCTCGAGAATGTGCGAACTCAGAATAACTGCGGCTCCGCTGTCTGCGCGCGCTTCGAGCAAGCGCATCATGTGCACACGCTGTCGCGGATCGAGCCCATTGAACGGTTCATCGAGCAATACCAAACGCGGATCGTGTACAAGCGCTGCCGCCAACTTCGCGCGCTGCTTCATGCCTTTGCTGAACCCGCCAACCCTGCGATGCGCGACGTTATCGAGTTCAACCGTTGCGAGCGCTTTTGCAGTGGCTTCCTTGATGTCGGGCAAGCCGAGCAGCGCCGCACGCGCCGCAACAAATGCGTGCGCCGACATGTTTCCCGGCAATGCTTCGTGCTCGGGAACCAATCCGATGTCGACATACGCACTTGTACGATCGGCCGGAGATTTTCCGTACACGAGTACTTCGCCGTTCGATGGTGACTGCAATCCGGCTGCGAGTTGCAGCAGCGTACTCTTACCCGCACCGTTCGGGCCGAGCAATCCAGTAATTCCTGCGTTCACGGTGGCAGTAATGTCATTCACTGCCACAACTTCGCCGTACCAATGCGAGACATTGCTGAAGCTGAGGGGCACATCTGCACTCGGCTCAGATTTCTCTCGCGGAACGCTGGCGGTTGCAGTCGCGGTCATGTTTCCAACCGGCGCAAGCGTGTCAACAACAGCAACACTCCCAGCAAGAAAAAACCACCGAGCAAGCCGACATACACGCTGATATCCAACGGCGCCGCCAGTTCCATTGCGCGCGTCGTTTCACCAAACAGCAGAGGTGAGATCGTGCGCAACAAACCAATGGGATCAATCAACTCCGACAAGCGCGACGACAAACCGGCCAGCTGCGCCATTCCCTGCGAGATCGCCGTCAGCACGAGAAACAATCCGATAATTGCGGCTGTCGCAAACGCGCGTCGCGGAGTCCACGCGGCAACGGCCGCTCCAATGGATCCAATCGCGAGCGACGTTAACAGCGACAAACCCAACACCGGAAAAATTCGATCTCCCATTTCGCCGAAAGCGGTCATCGGATCTTTCGCGAGTCCGATTTCACCCAGATACATCAGGAAATAGCAGAGAAACACCAGCAGAAAAAGAGCCGTTACCACCGCCGCCAGTCGCGCGGACGCATAACCTACCCGCGTTGTTGCACGCGTGAGCACGAGCGGCAAAATGCGATGTTGCTGATCGCGACTGAAAATTTCCGGTGCCTGCGCGGCGATGAACAACGTGTACAGGAATACCGACGTGTTGAACACGTTCGAATAACGAATAGGCACCTGCCCTTGCGTTGCCGACGACGCGAGAATTGACGCGAGTGCCGGCAACATCGTTATCACGAATACGGCCACTGGCACAACCTTTGCTTTCGCGCTGCGCCCCAATCCAAACATCGCGCGCAGCCCTTGAATGAACAACGCGCCCCACGCGCCGCGCGCGCCTTCACGCGGCCCGTCATATCGGCGGTAGCCGAGGTCGTGGATGGCAGTTTCTTCGTTCATGTGCGCGTCTGAAAGAGATCTTCCAAATGTCCGCGACGACGTTCAATGCGAAGTAATCCAACGTCGAGTGCGACGGCGGCATCTCGAATGGAATCGCATGTCGCGCGCATGACTGCATCGTCAGCGCCATCGGGTAGCTGCACGAGCACGTTCGCGAAATCGCGCGTTGCTGACAAACCGCGCGACGACAGCTGTTCAAGCATCGGCTCCGCATCGCCGTCAACTTCAACTACAAGTGTGAGGGTTGCGCTCGTCATCGCGCCAACCAAATCGGCACGCAACAGCCGCCCTTCGTCGAGCACAACCACGCCGTCGCAAATGCGTTCGAGTTCTCCCAGCAAGTGCGACGACACCA
>JBDUAX010000462.1:0-3754 GCA_040004455.1 Gemmatimonadaceae bacterium | reverse complement strand
AAATACCAACTTCATCAACGTCGCCAACATGTTCTGGATGAACCTTTGGACGACCAAGCAACACACGCACTTCTTCCTGATCGATGATGTGGTCTTCGGCAATGCTGTTGTCGCCCGTCGCAACCTTGCGGGCAACCTTGCGTGCCACGGCTGCCAGCTGACGCTCCAGCTGGCGAACACCACTCTCGCGAGTGTATTCGCTGATCACCTTCATCACTGCCGTGTCGGTGAATTGCAAATCGCGACCACCCAACCCCGACTCTTCCAGCTGACGCGGAATCAGGTACTTCTTCGCGATCTCAGCTTTCTCGCGCTCGGTGTAGCCGCTGAAGTCCACAACCTCCATGCGATCGAGCAACGGACCCGGAATGTTCTGAATGAAGTTTGACGTCGCGATAAACAACACTTCGCTCAAGTCAAACGGAACGCCCAGATAATGATCCGTGAATGAATCGTTCTGCGCCGGGTCAAGCACTTCCAGCAACGCACTTGATGGATCGCCTTGATACGACGTGCCCAGCTTATCAACTTCGTCAAGCAAAAACACCGGATTCCGCGTGCCCGCTTGCTTCATTCCTTGAATGATGCGACCGGGCATCGCGCCAACATACGTGCGGCGATGCCCGCGGATATCCGCTTCGTCACGCGCACCGCCAAGAGCGATACGCACGTACTCACGACCGAGCGCACGCGCAATGGACTTCGCGATTGACGTTTTACCAACACCTGGCGGGCCGTTGAACAACAGAATCGGGCCCTTCGCCATCGCGCGCGCTTTCGCCTCGCGCTTGTCGGTAATTGGACGATCGCCGTTCGCCTGGCCAAGTGACGGCGTTGCATCACTGTTTTCTTCTTTCATGCGTGAGACTGGAAATTCACCAGTCGTTTCCAGCTCCTCGGCCAATTGTTTGGCACGCAACTGACGAACCGCGAGAAACTCCAACACGCGATCTTTGACATCGTTCAAACCGTAGTGATCGTCGTCCAACACCTTGCCGGCACCATTTAAGTCCAGCAAATCGTCAGAACGCTTGCTCCACGGCAACTCGGCAATCCACTCGAGATACGTGCGGATAACCTGCGCTTCCATGCTTTCGCGACCAGCGCGCTCCAAACGCCCCAACTCACGTTCAGTTTCCTGACGCGCTTCTTTGGGCAATTCGAGTTTCGCCAATTTTTCGCGCAATTCAGTGATCTCTTTCGACGAATCATCGTCGCCAAGTTCTTTCTGAATCGTTTTCATCTGCTCGCGCAAGAACATTTCGCGTTGGCGTTCGCCAAGCTCTTCCTGCACTTGCGATTTGATGTCTTCCTGCGCTTCCAGCAATCCGATTTGCCGTTGTACGTGAACAAGCACGCGACGCAAACGCTCTTCAACGGAAAGCGTTTCGAGCAGCCCTTGTTTCTCGGGCACCGTCAACTCGATGTAGCCGGCGACAAGGTCGGAGAACTTGCCCGGGTCATCAACTGAGTCGAGAACCTGGTGCACAACTTCTTCGGGAAGCCCGCGCTTTTCGCCGAGTTCCGCCGCGCGTTCGCGGGCTTCCTTATGGAGCGCCTCAAACGCAGGGTCTTTGCTGTCCAACGGCATCATCTCTTCGGCCGGCACAATTACCGCCGATAAATGACCGTCGGCGTCTACATACTGAAGAGCCGTAGCACGTTGCTCGCCCTGAAGCAGCAGCTGTACGCCGCCCAATCCGCGCTGAATCTGTCCAATGCGTGCAATGACGCCGGTATTGAAAAGGATGCCAGCGCTGGCCTCTTCAGAGTTATCACGCTGTGCAACTGCAAACACCAAACGGTTATCCTTGAGCGCTGCCTCGATGGCGTGGAGAGTGCTCGGACGGCCCGCAGAAATAGGTGCTGTAATGCCGGGGAACATCACCGTTCCGCGGAGGGGTAAAACTGGGAGTGTTTGACGCTGGCCCATACGACGATTCCTGATAAGGGATAAATGCTGTTCCCTACTCTTGGCACAATCCGCACCAACGGGAGTACGCCATCGCGGCAGTCTTTGCAACTTTACGCCGCTCAGCCCACGTAGGATTGGCAGCCTGCCATGCCGAAACGCCATGGATCTGCGGTCATGCTTCACATGAACCCGCAGTCTGCCTCAACTGATTGGTCCGATCCGGCAGATCCGGTAGATCCGGTAGATCCGGTAGATCCGGCAGATTCGGCAGATTCGGTGGCGTGCTCGATCCTGTCGCCGCTACACCCCGCGTGCTACACTAACCCGGTAGGTTGGAGCCATCCCTCGACACCCCTATTAGTGCCTGATTCTCCTGACGCGTCAGACCAGGACGCCGAACTGCGCGCGCATGTGCAACGCGCGCTTGCAGCGACATACGAAGTCGACCAGGAAATAGGCCGCGGTGGAATGGGCATTGTTTATCGTGCCAAAGACAAGCGGCTGAAACGCTTCGTCGCGATCAAGTTGCTTCCCCCCGAATTGTCATTTCGGCGCGACGTGCGTTCGCGCTTCTTGCGCGAAGCAGAAACGGCTGCGCAACTCAGTCACCCAAACATCGTTCCCATTTACTCTGTCGATGAAGTCGAGAATCTCGTCTTCTTCGTCATGGCGTGCGTTGATGGTGACAATCTGGCCACGCGCCTCAAGGATCGTGGGCCACTACCGATCGATCAGGTTCGCCGTGTTCTGACTGAAGTGGCAGAAGCGCTCGCGTACGCACACACACGCGGCGTAATTCATCGCGACATCAAGCCCGACAACATCCTTATGGACGGTGTCGATGGTCGCGCGCTCGTAACAGACTTTGGCATCGCGCGCGCCGCGAGCGGTGATGGCGATTCCGCGCGACTCACTGCCACCGGTATCGCAATCGGTACGCCCGCGTACATGTCACCCGAACAAGCATCGGGCGAGCGCGACGTAGACGGACGAAGCGATTTGTACTCACTTGGAATTGTCGCATACCAAATGCTGGTTGGTGAGCCGCCGTTTACTGGCAACACCACTCCGGTGTTGTTGGTGAAGCACCTCGCCGAAACACCAATTCCTGTGGAACAGCGTCGCGCAGACATTCCACCCGATCTCTCGCGCATTGTCATGCGGTTGTTGCAAAAGTCACCCGATCACCGCTTCCCCGATGCGAACGATTTGGTGCAGGCGCTGAAGAGCGGCATCGTGCCGGCAACACCATTGGGTACACCGGCTGTCGCAGCCGCCGGAACCGCGCGTAACGCGTGGAGTCCACCGGGCAGTCCCGATACCGCCTCACCGCAACCAACAGGCCGACGGCCCTTGGCAGGCATGAGCATTGGCGGCAATCCGAGTGATGTCGGCGTTGGGCCACGCACGGCCGATGACTTTGCGCTCTACGTTCCGACAGCCGATGAACTCGCGCGCTACAACGCGGCCGATGTAAGAAAATTTCGAAAGTCTTTGCGATTGTATCTCGTTGCGAACGGAGCGATTGCCGCCGTTTCGGTATTCGCCGGCGACAAAGGTTTTCTCGGTGTAACGGCAGTTTGGACCATCATCATGGCGTTCAAGTACACGAAATTGTGGACGCACGATCACGATTGGCGCGACGTGTTGCATCAACCTCGCAATCGCATGTTCGGCGAAGTTGTATCGCATTTGCAGGACAGCTTCTTCGCCACGTTCAGCCGGGATCATCGCGAAAAACTTCGTGCACAGGGACGGTTGGGCAATAAATTTGGAATCTCCCTCTCGCATTCAACTCCTATGAAGGGGATAATTGCAGCGGGGCCATCAGGGGTCGCG
>JBDUAX010000461.1:0-3770 GCA_040004455.1 Gemmatimonadaceae bacterium | reverse complement strand
GAATGACGCGGCCCTTACGGTTGCAACGAAGAAAATGTTTGATGCGGCCGAACGGCTGGAGTTTGAGCGAGCAGCGTCACTAAAGAATCGGATTGCGAAACTCGCGTGGCTGCATCAACGATTGCAGCAGTTCCACGCGAATGTCGATCGGTTGACGTTTCGCTATCGCACGGCTGGTGCGGATGGGAACGAGTATGAGTACCTCGTGCGTCGCGGAACTGTGCGTGCGGAACGAGTAGCGCCCATTGAGTTGGACGAAATTACAGCGTGGGACGCTGAGGCTCAGCGCATTTTTACCGAGGCTGTTTTGACGGGCGCGGACATTCCGCTGCACGATCTCGACGAATTTCATCTGGTGTCGAGTTGGTTTCGCAGGCGGCCCGCAGAAAAGGCGCGAACGAGTTATCCATGATAGACACTTATTTATACACCGAAAGGGCAAATGAACTGAGATGACCGTCTAACCAAGGATTTTCACCATCGCCATTTCGGAAATTCCTCGCTCATAAAAACGCAACGTGCCCGGATTTCTCCGGGCACGTTGTCGTGCACACCGTCCGCTCGCTTCGGGTCCCGCCCCTGGTTGACGGAACGGTGTTTTTTGTCGCTGATTACTTCGCTGGCGTAGTCTTGGCCGGCTTTTTCATCGCCGATTTCTTCATTGCTTTCTTGACGGAATCCGCCTTCATGGCTGAATCCTTCTGGGCTGGCGTCATCGCCGTTTTCTTGGCGGTTTTCTTGGCTGGCTTTTTGTGGGTCGTGTCAGCGGCGACGGCTGCCGGGGCTGATGCAGTCATCGCAACTGGAGCTGGTGTTGCGGCAACTTTAGACTTCGAGGTTGGCTGCTGCGCGCTCAAGGTGCCGGCTGCCAGAACTGATGCTGCGATAAGTGAGATACGGAGGCTTTTCACTGTGAAACTCCAGATTAGTTGTATTGGGTATGCCATCCACATCGTGCGTCGCGTTGCTCAAGCTGCTTGACCGCGCCTTAGCCCTATTCGCGCCGAACCCATCACGTTGTGTCTGAGCATGATTTTAGACCCCTCAGCCTTAATGGCCGATTAACAATTTCAGGGACTTTCAAGCCATTCGCATTACAAGACTTAGAACAAGGTAGCAGACATTCACACTTTGCTGCTTGACGCGCTGATTCGCATGCACCAGCCTCAAGGTCATGCGCATTCTCCTTGTAGAAGATGACCCCCGACTCGCCAATCTGGTAGCGCGTGGTTTGCGCGAACAGTCATACGCTGTTGACGTGTGCGGTGATGGCAAAGAGGCCACCGTGCAGGCACTCGTGAATGAATACGACGCGATCATTCTCGACGTGATGTTGCCAGGCAAGGATGGGCTCACCGTATTGCGCGAATTGCGCGGACGAAATGTACGCACGCCGATTCTCATGGTGACGGCGCGTGATGCAATTGCTGATCGCATTTCGGGACTTGATGGTGGCGCCGATGATTATCTCACAAAGCCATTCGATTTCGGCGAGCTGCTGGCGCGATTGCGTGCGTTGCTGCGGAGGCCGGAAGTCTTGCAACCAGTCACGATTACGGTTGGTGATTTGAGCATCGATACGCGTGCACATGAGGTTACGCGTGCTGGAGTTTCGATTACCCTCACCGGCAAGGAGTACGCGTTGCTGGAATTGCTTGCGCGGCAAACCGGTCGGGTGGTTTCGCGCGCGGACATCGTCGCGCACGTGTGGGATGACAATCACGACTCGTTCACGAACGCGGTGGAAGTGTACGTGAATCGCCTGCGCGGCAAGATTGATTGCGCGCCGTGGCCGCCACTCATTCACACGCGTCGCGGTGCCGGTTACGTGTTGACTGCCACGCCGCCGAGATAGTTGATGGCGATTCGATTTCGGCCGTCGGTGCGTTTTCGTTTGACGCTGTGGAATTCCGCGATTCTCGCGGCGGTGCTGGCGGTGTTTGCGTACGGATCGTGGAGCGTCCTGGTTGTGCAACTTGGTTTGCGCGCCGACGCGGCAGTAAGTGAGTCGGCGCGCGCCGTTTCGCAGGCAATCGTTAACGAACGCAAAGCATCACGCGCACTCGGCGACTCCATTGAGCATCGAGATATGGCCCGGGAGGCGTTGCGCGAATTGCGTGCGGGTGATCTGGATGTCTTTATTGTCGATGAAGCGTCCCAGGTCGTCGCGTCCAGTCTTCGAAAGGGCAAGCGCACTATTCATCTGCCGAAGAATGTGAGGGGAGTCGATACTGTCACTCGCGCAGCGTCGATCACGAAAGGCGACACGCTCCGGCTTCCCGCGCCAGTCCGCACGTTGCTCCATCAAGTTCAGACGAGCACAATTCCGGCGGACACATTGCCGACGGTGCATAGCATAAACCTTGACGACGGCCCGCACCGCGTTGCAGTCGTTCGCATTAGCGGAACGTCCGACAGCGAAGAACCCGCAATGGTTGTCGTCGCAATTCGTGCAACCGACGACGACCAGAACTTGTTGACCCGTGTCCGCACTGACTTTTTCTTTGCAATTCCGATCGCGTTGCTGGTTTCGATTGCACTCGGTTACGCGCTTGCACGTCGCAGTCTCGCCCCCATTGAAGCCATGGCCAAGCAGGCGGCGATCATCTCCGCAGCAACACTCGACGAACGGCTGCCAGTCGTAAACGAACACGACGAACTCGGTCGGCTGGCGACGGTAATCAACGCGCTGCTGGAACGCGTGCAGGTTGCGTTCCGCCAACAGAGACAATTCGTGGCGGACGCCTCGCACGAGTTGCGCACGCCAATTGCCATCGTGCGCGGAGAGGCCGACGTCACTTTGCAACGCCCCAATCGCGATGAAGAGGAATACCGCGAAGCACTGGTGGTTATTCAGGACGAGTCAGTGCGGCTCACACGCATTGTAGATGATCTCTTCCTGCTCGCACGCACGGACGCAGGCGCGCCAGTTGCCGTACACAAGTCGCTCGACCTGCGCGAACTTGCGCTTGGTGCCGTGCGCTCCGTGCGCACGATTGCTGACGATCACGACATTGTGTTGGAGCAGGAAGTTCCCGATGGCCCGCTCACAATTCAAGGTGATGCGCCGCTGCTCCGTCGCTTGCTGCTGAACCTTCTCGACAATGCGCTCAAGTACACGCCGCGCGGTGGGAACGTGGGCATCGAGATGCAGCGCGAGGAGCACACCGTGAGTATCGTCGTGCATGACAGCGGTCCGGGAATTTCCGAGGCTCTCCGTGACCGCGTGTTTGATCGCTTCGTGCGAGCGGGTCCCGACGAGCGCCCGCCGGCACACAACGATTCGCCGCGCGCATCGAGTGGCGCTGGGCTTGGGCTTGCGATTGCGGCGGCGATTGCTGCGGCGCATCACGGCACGCTTACGCTCGACAACAACGAAGGCGGGGCGAGGTTTCGGGTGACGTTACCGTTGGCGGCGTAACCGTAGCGAGATCGCAACGAGATCGCGGCGACGACTGGGGAAAAGCGTACTGCGAGACGCGGATCTGACGGATTGCGCGGATTGCGCCGAGCGGGCGACGAGGGACACCGCTCACCGTAATGCTGCTTTTTGTTATTAACTGCTCCCGACTTCAGACAGTATCGAGTGCAGTTTCAAAAAAATTGAAAAACACTAACCCTGCGCTCCGCAATTCAAATTCACTCGGAGCAAATCCGCGTGATCCGCAAGATCCGCGTCTCGCTTTTGCGGTTCAGTTTTAACAAACCGAAATTAATAACTCGCACCGAAACAATCCGCGTCTGCAGTTTATCCGCGTTTTGCTTTCCGC
>JBDUAX010000078.1:0-12752 GCA_040004455.1 Gemmatimonadaceae bacterium | reverse complement strand
ATGCCTCCTGCTCGCTCGACCCCGTGCGACGCATGAGAATTCCCTTCGCACGTTCTATGACTTTGCGCGCTTCGAGCTGCTGACGCACCTGCACCGCTTCGTTCTTCGCGGCAAGCAGCTCACGCGCGCGCGACACCGCGAGACGCAACGTCGTATCGATCGTCGACGGTGGCGCCGGCTTCGAAAGCAATGCCACTGCACCCGTCCGCATCACCTCGGTGGCCGATAGACTCACCGACATATCGCCAGTAATGAGAATGACTGCCGTTCCCGGCAACATCGATGCAATCTCTTCTGCCGCCTGCACACCTCCAGAACCGGGCATGTGCACATCCAACAGCACCGCATCGGGAGTCAGTTGCCGGGCTTTCTCAATCGCTTCTGCACCACTTGCAACTTCGGCCACAACCATGTGGCCAAGCGATGTGAGTAGTTCGGTCATGGTTGAGCGAGTCATCGTATCGTCTTCTGCAACGAGTACGCGAATCATGGATGGTGCGTCGGACATGGCGTTACTCCATCTGGGCTGTCGTTGCCTGGCCGGCCACATGGGCCAGCAACTCTATCGCTCGAAACGGCTTCCTCAATAAAAAATGCGCACGGTCGGGCATCTCGCCAGAGGTCGGCTCCCAACCAGTCACTACACCAACACGAACGGCTGGCCAACGCTCACGGACCAGGGACACCAGCTCCCATCCACTGCCGTCAGGCAAACCTATATCCGTGACCACCACATCAAACGGGGGTTGATACGGGCCATTCAACAAATTCCTTGCGCCATCGCAGGTCGAGACATGTTGAACCAGATGTCCATCCGCGCGTAAAAGTTGGCAAAGGAACTCGCGACCGTCAACGTGATCTTCAACAACGAGAATTCGCTGCGTTGGAACTACGCCCCGGTTCTCCGTCGGCGCAACCAATGCTGCCGTTTCGAGTGGGAAATAAAGAGTAACAGTGGTGCCCTTGCCCACCGCTGAGATGATTTCGGCGCGACCACGGTGCCGACGCACAATTCCGTAAACCTCGGCTAACCCCAGCCCGGAACCACCCGCGCCTTTCGTACTGAAGAACGGTTCAAACGCGCGCTCGCGCACGTCGTCCGACATGCCTTGACCCGTGTCGGCAACGGCGACCCACGCTTCGTTATTCGAGACACCTGTGCGCGCGGTTAATCTACCGCCAACTGGCATCGCATGCATCGCATTCTGCACGAGATTCAGCAACGCCTCGCGAATCTCTCCCGCAATGCCGCGCGTGTTCACACCAATCTGATAGTCGCGAACAATGTCAACTTGAGTGCCATCACCGCGTCGCTCCTGATGCATCGGCTGCGTGAACTTCAAGACTTCTTCGGTGAGTTCTGACAAGTCAACCGGCGCGCTCGCAAATGAACTCGACGGTTCCTGTCGAATGAATCGGCCGACGCGTGAAGCCGTTGCTGCACCGGTTTCCGCGGCCTTGCCGATGCGATCGGCGTAGTCGCGCACGGCGTCCGGATTGTCCGCGTGAACTCGCAGCAAATACGCCGCTGCCATAATCGGATTGAGTGCGTTGTTCACGTCGTGCATCACCCCTGCCGCAAGTTGCCCGACGGCAGATAAACGACGCTCGCGCGAACGTGTCTCCTGCAGTTCAAGCAGCTCGCGCGAACGCTCGTCGACCATGCGCTCAAGTCGCTCCGATTCGGTCGACACGCGCTCATTGAGCATCGCCGATTGCTTGATCAGCGCGTCGAGGTCAACCGCTAGTCGATGTTCAGCAGTCACGTCGCGATCAACCAGCACCGCGCCGATTATTGTTGAATCCGCATCAAGAATTGGTGCAGCGTACACTTCGATGACTGAGCGGGCTCCGCCCGCGCCTCCGCGCACCACGGTAAGCAGTCTCGCGCGCACCACTTCGCCGGCAATTGCGAGAACGCCCGGGTGACGATCAAACGCGAGAGGACTTTGATCGACGGGGTCTCCCGGTTTGTCGTGTTCCCACAACTCACGCAACGTGCTGATGCGAACCCCAGCATGCTCGCGCATGGCGTTTGCGTTTGAGCGGACAATCGCACCCGAGACGTCGAGCACACGCACAATCGTTGGCGTGACTTCGAAAATTGCAGCGAGTTCGCGGGCACGGCGCTCAAGTGAAACCAGCAACGTCTCGCGCGATGTGACTTCGGTAGCAGAGAACAGCAGCAATCCATCCCCAACCAACGCCAATCGCACTTCGACAATCTGTTCGGCGCCGCTCAATTGGCGGACGCGTGCCATTGCGACGTGATTCGCGTGATCGACTGTAACCGCCCGCAGAATTGGTCCTACGGTCGCCATCACAGGCGCCAGCGCAACGTCGATTGGTGCGTTGTTAGCTACTCGCCGATCGGCAAAGCCCAATAAGGTGCGAGCAGTTTTGTTTGCGAATCTCAAAACGCGCGTACGTTCAAATACAGTGACCGCCATCGGCATCGCCTCGAGCAACGAATCCATTTCAGAAACGACTTCGGCGTTCACTTTGGTGTCGTTGGTGGGTTAGCCGCTGTTGCAGTTGCGGCCGCAGCATTCGCAGCTGGCGCAATTGCAGGTGCGCTCATAGCCGCATTTCCTGTCGCGTTGCCCGACGCGATTGACGGCACGACGGCCGCTCCCTTGGGTACCCAGGGGCCAGAAATGAGTCGCACGCCCCGCTGGTAAGTGAGATATGCGTAGCCCCACTGAATCAGCACACTGATGCGATTGCGGAAACCAACGAGGTACAACAAGTGCACAAATAGCCACAAAAACCACGTCAGGTGACCACTGAGATGCACCTTACCAAAGGCGGCGATGGCACGGTTTCGCCCAATGGTAGCGAGATCGCCCTTGTTGAAATACTTGAAAACTGTGTGCGGGCGGCCCGCGATAGTGCTGAGAATCATCTTCGCGGCGTGCGCGCCTGTTTGATTCGCCGTTGGCGCAACAGCTGGAACTGGACGTCCATCCGCGCGTTCAATGTACGCCAAATCACCGATGACAAAAATTTCCGGATGCGCGGGAATCGATAAATCGGATGCAACTTTCACGCGCCCCGCGCGATCGACCGTGCCCCCAACTTGCGCACCAAGAAATGATGCGACGTTTCCTGCGGCCCACACAATTGTGCGCGACGGAATTCGCTCGGTACCGATCATCACCGCATCACTTTGAACATCGGTAACCGGGGTACCCAGACGTACTTCAACACCGAGTTTTTCCAGATCGCGTTTCGCCACCGCAGCAAGGTCGGCGGGAAACGCCGGCAGCAATCGTGGACCTGCTTCAATAAGAATGACGTGCGCTTTGCGCGGATCACTCTGGCGAAATTCTTTCCATAAACCGCCGCGTGCGATTTCCGACATTGCTCCAGCCAGTTCGACGCCCGTTGGCCCGCCGCCAATCACTACAAAGGTTTGATTCGCCTTTCTTGTTTCTGCATCAGGCGCAGATTCGGCGTGTTCAAACGCAAGCAGAAAACGCTTACGAATTTCTCCAGCGTCCGCCATGGTCTTGAGCCCTGGCGCGTTAATCTCCCATTCGGGGTGCGCGAAATACCCATGACGTGCACCACTCGCCACAATCAGAAAGTCGTACGTGACTTCGAACGGAGCACCGTTGAAATGCACAGCGCGCTTTTCAGGATCAATCTGCATGACTTCGCCGAGTATGACTTCGGCATTCTTCTGGTTTCGTAGGCGCCAGCGAATGGGAACCGTGATATCACTGGGCGCCAGTCCAGCTGTTGCCACCTGATATAACAGCGGTTGAAAAACGTGATGATTGTTTCGATCGATGAGGGTGATTCGCACCGCCGCCTTACGCAATTCGCGAGCAGCCGCCAACCCACCAAATCCGCCGCCAATAATGACGACATGGGGAAGCGCCGCAGATGCGTTAAGCGGAATCGCGGGCAAAGCGACAGGAGCCGGCGCCGCAGAAGTGTTAAGCGAGAGCGCTGGAGCGACCGTGTCGTTTGGTGACATACTAGTTCCCGGTTCCCATCATGGCGCGCAACGCCTCCTTCCATGGATTTTCCGCGACGAACAGATTTTGCGGAAAGTGACGGCCAGCAATCATTGCGTCGAAAATCGATTCGCCGCGATAGTAATTGAGTCCCGTGCCAGCGAGATACTGCAAACGCAGGTTGCGATCGCGATTGATTTCGGCATCGGCCGTCCACGCGCCCAGGTCGTTGGCTTGCGTTGCGTACGTGGCGAAGAGTTGCAGCGATGAGCTGATGCCAACATCGGCCAATGAAGCGGCCACGCGCTGATAATTTGCGCTGCGTAGCTGCGTCTCAATGCGATTCACGTCGATCGTCATGGCGTCATTTCCGCCCATCATGACCACGTCGTAACCCTTACCATCTACGTTATTCGCCCACACGGTTCCCTGCGGAAACACTTTCAGGAATGTGGCCACTTCGCTTTTCACGGCGGCCATGTTGCTTTCATACAGCGGTACCCATTGTGTTACTACGCCGCCCGGATTGAGATGGGCCTTGACTTCCTGAAAGTATTCTTCGGTGTATAGAGAAGCGGCGCCTTTCACCCACGGATGAATGGGGTCGGAGGTGATGATGTCGAACTTTTCTTTCGTCGTGATGATGAAGCTGCGCGCGTCGTCATAAAAGACCTGCGTGCGCGGATCATGCAGCACGTCGTTGTTTTCCTTGGAGAAGTACTTCGAAACGACTTGCGGAATGAGCGGCTCGATTTCGCAAATTACAATGCGTTTGATGTCTGGATACGGTACGAACGAGCCGGCAGTGACGCCGGCGCCAAATCCCACGATGAGCACAGATTTCGGATTTGGATGCACGAGCGCCGGTAAGTGGCCGAGCATACGTTGCAAGCGCATATCCTGCGGCAAATTCGACGCCTCAACTTTTCCGGCCACGTGAAATTGCGTTGCTCCACCTTGTTCAAGTACGGACACTGCAATTGAGGAGTTCATTCCCTCACCAACATATATGACGTTTACGCGGTCGAGCCACGTTACCATGTAACGGCCATACGCGACCAGCAAACCCGGAATCGCAGGGACCGTAGAACCTAGCCCGATCATCATTGCCAGGGTCGCAATAACGGAAACGGTCGCGAGGTTGCGCGCCTTCGCCAACACAGTGCTAAACGCGATTAACGCAGAAACGCCGGACAGCGCCAGCAAAATCATTTCAGCATGCTGTGTTCCCCACGTTGGAACAATCACCAGACTGAACGCCAGTGACCCAATAATTGCGCCGAACGTATTTGCGGAATAAACACGACCCGCAAGTTTGCCTGCGTCTTCATTGCGTTTCACAACCGCAGCCAACGCCAACGGAAAACTCGCGCCCCACAAACACGCGCTGGGAAGCACGACCCACAAAGTTCGCGAAATATCCACGTGCAACGTGAACCACGGACTTGGCGATAGCGAAGGGTTGATTGGCCAGTACGGCAGCACGCCTGCAATCATGAACGCCGCCCATGCAATGCCCGCTATTTGCAACGCTTGTGCCCAACCCAATGCGAGTTGCGGTCGCGCCAACGCGCGTGCAAGCCCTGCACCGGCGGCGCTCCCGATACCAAGGCCCGCCAGGAAGATCGCGAGAATGAGTGAGAACGTGTATGTCGATGCGCCGAGCATGAGTGACAACAGGCGCGTCCATACGACCTCGGCGCCAAGTGCGCATAAGCCTGACATTCCGATGACGACGTAAATCAGTCGCGAACCGGCGGCGTTCTCGGATTCGGCTTCGGGGAAGTTTCCTTCGCTTCCGACGTCCGCAACGAGTGGTGCTTTGCCAGCAATCGTGAAGGCAGTTCCCGCAATAATGAAATTCAGCGCCGCCGCCAGAAACGTGCTGGTCGACATGTCGTACACGCGCAGCAAGTAGAAGCCGGCAACAACCGCGCCAATAACAGCTCCAGCCGTGTTGCCGCCGTAGAAGAATCCGAGCCACGAAATGCCCTTCGGCGTGGACTCAATCCAGCGAGCAACAGCAGGTAGTGTTGCGCCCATCAGGATTGTTGGCGGCAACAAGCAGATTGCCGCGACGACCGCGCGCATCGCGATACCGATGAAACCGTGTCCTGGTGTCAGCGAATACAAATTACCAACAAGCGGCACCACGAACAAAACGATGGCGCCGCACACGCCGATACCTGCCTCAAGCGCCGCGTAAACTCTTAACGGGTGGTGTTTGTTCGAAATCACACGCGGCAACCACAAACTGCCGATGCACATTCCACCCATGAACGTTGCGAGTAACACACCAAGCGAAACGGCCGATGAACCGATTACAAGTTCGAGAAGTTGAAACCACACAACTTCGTAAATGAGCGCGCACATGCCGCTGCCAACAAACAACAACAGGAGAATTGGCAGCAACTTGAAGGATGGCTTCGTCATGAATCCGGTTCGGTGATCTGAAATCGTTTACGGGAATCGCTTAACGAGGATTTGTTTTCGAAAAAACGCGCGACTCAGTTTCCAGCTACGACGCCACCACTTTCTGCACTGCGCAATTCGAGTGAACGCGCGAATGCCGTGATGATGAGCACGAGCACAATCAGCAGCACGCTATAGGCAGCCGCCGTTCCCATCGACAACGCGCGAATTTGCGCGAGAATTTCGATGCTGATAGGACGATTCGCGTTCGTGTACAAAACGACGCTCGCAACAAATTCCCCGACGGCGGTGACTGCCGCGAGCAATGCGCCGGCGGCGAGCCCGGGGCGAACTGCCGGCAGAATGATGCGCCACATGATGCGCAACCAACTCGCGCCCAGTCCACGTGCGGCATCTTCCAGGGAGGCATCGAGTTGGCGAAGCGAACTTTCAACAGCGCTGGCAACGAGTGGCACGCCACGAATGAAATACGCGAGAGGCAAAATCCAGAACGTGCCAATGAGCAACACGCGGCCCCCCAGCAAATCGTTCCGATCGAACGTACTCGCGAGCCCAATGGCAATTGCCGTTGCGGGAATCGCCCACGGCAACGAGAGCAGCAACTCCAGCAATTTGCGTCCTGGAAACTTTCGCATTACAACCAAATACGCCGCCAGAAAACACACGACGATGTTAGCCGCGGTAGCGATGAGTCCCATCAATACTGAATTCCTGACCGGCGTCCACAGATTCGCTTCCGACGTCAGATGGCGGAAATTATCGAGCGTGTAAACCGGCGGAAATAGTTGATCAGTCCAGGTTCCCTCTTTCGCGAGTGCCACGAGCAGCACAGTGAAATGAGGCAGCACCAGAATGAGCACGACAATTGTCGCCAGGAACGGCGCAATTTTTCTCAGCATGGGCGACGTAACAGTCGTGCGACGACGCGTACCTTTTCCTACCGCGACGTATTGTCGACGACGCTCGAAATAACGCAATACCAGCAGCGCGAGCACCGCAGAAACCGCAAGTACGGTTGTTTCAACGTACGCGACACCCAGCGCGCCATTCAATTTCGACGTCACGATTTGCGTGCTGAGTACGCGCAATCCGCCACCAAACACATACGGCGCGGAAAAACTGCCCAGACTGCTCATGAACACGAGCAGCATTGAACCAGCGAGTGCGGGCGTGAGCAGCGGCAATGTGACTTTGCGGAGCCGTCCCCATCGCGAAAAACCAAGGCCCGCCGCTGCTTCTTCGAGCGAACTGTCGACGCGCTCAAGTCCCGCCATCACGAACAGGTAGACGTACACGTACATCGTATATGCGTGCACGAACACAATTGCGCTTACGCCGCGAAATTCCCACGGGGGATCCTTCGCTCCAATGATTTTCTGAGCAATGCGCGTGACGAACCCACTCTCGCCGTACAGAAAGAGGAATGCAACCACGCCAACGAGTGGTGGCAACGCGGCAGGTAGTGTTGCTACGGCACTCAGCAAACGACGGCCCGGAAAATCCACGCGCCCCATTAGCAACGCGAGCGGCAAACCAATTGCGAGCGAGCCAATGACTGATAAAATGGAAATCCAGATGCTCGTCGTCAACGCCTCGCGATCGGAAGGACTGTTCGCAAACTGGTTCCAGTATTCAAGGCCGTGATCGAAGGAGCCACGAATAACCGACACGTTCGGCCACGCGACAGTCCAGATGAGGACAATCAGTACGGGCAATGCCAGCAAAAATGCCTGGCGCGTGCGCTTATCCATCGCGACGCTGTGTAATGAGGTTCATCGCGCCATAATTTCGCTATCGCGCAACGAGCGCCACAGGAGTGCGTGCAATCGAAATGCGCACAACGTCTCCCTCACCAAACGAGCGGTCGTCTGAACTGACTTCCAGATTGTAGTTGTCCGCGAGTGTCACATGATACGCGGACGTACCGCCGAGGAATCGTCGCGACACAACGCGCCCACTCCAGCCGGTGGCGGTTGCAGTTTCTGCCTCGATACGCATTGCCTCGGGGCGGACCACCGCCACCGCTTCGCGCGTTACTCCTGTTCCCGCAATCGCCGGGACGGAGATTGTCTGCTCACCGTGTTTGATGTTGGCGTTCGTCCCATCAAACATTGCGTCCATTAATGCTGCGTGGCCGATAAATTCAGCAACTGCGCGCGTTGCGGGCGCGTCGTACAGAGTTTCCGGTGTTCCCACCTGTCGCAATTTTCCGTCAGACAAAAAGGCGACGCGATCAGCCACAGCGAATGCATCTTCCTGATCGTGCGTCACGAATAGTGCAGTAACACCGCGTCGTCTGAGCATCTCGCGCAGTTCATCACGCGTGCTGCGACGAAGCGTCGGGTCGAGATTCGACAATGGTTCGTCCAATAACAGCACCGGTGGCGCAATAACCAACGCCCGGGCTAACGCCACCCGTTGTTGTTCGCCCCCGGAGAGCGCTTGCACGGGTCGCGATGCCTTGTCCGCAAGACCAACACCGTTCAGGGCTTCTTCCGCTTGCTTCAGGCGTTCGGCTTTTCTGACGCCACGCGCTTCAAGACCAAACGCCACGTTCTGCACCACCGACAAGTGCGGAAATAATGCGTAATGCTGAAACACCATTCCAAAGCCGCGCTTCTCTGCCGGCAATCGCTCAATGCTCTTTCCATCGAGCATCAAGCGTCCACTGTCAGGCGTTTCGTAACCAGCAACCAACCGCAGCGTCGTTGTCTTTCCGGAGCCGGATGCACCAACTAGCGCTAACAATTCTCCCGCCGGCACTTCCAGCGAAATGTCGTCAACACCACCGCCGGTGTCGTATCGACGCGCCAGGCTTTCCAGCGCGAGTCGCGGCGCGGTCACTTCTTTCCGCTGCTATTGCGAACTTTGGAGTCCCACTGTTGCATCCAGACATTCAGCGAATCAGCCATCAACTTCTTGTCCAAATTCATCGGTCGAATTTTCAAGCGCGCGTCGCGAACCCACTTGGGTAGGATGGAATCGGGGACATCAGTGCGCACGGGAATTCGCTGGAGCGAATCGGCCGCATATTTCAGCGATTCAATAGTCATTACGTACTCGATGAACTGTCCTGCGAGATCCTTGTGCTTACTGCCTTTCACGATCGCGATTGCGTCAACGAGCAACGGCGTTCCGCTCGACGGCACCGAGTACTTCACCGGTGCACCGGTTTTCAACTGGAGCGCTGCAATGTCGGGCATGTTGTACAGCGTGATCCAACCATCACCACGCTTCAGTTTTTCGTAGAGAATTGCTGGATTGGCAGCGTACTCCCGTGTGTTGCCGTCGAGACGCCTGAGAAATGCCCAGCCCGAGTCAACCGAACGGGTTTGTTCAATCGAGCGTTGTAAAATCGCGCCGAAAATTGCGCGCATCGTTCCGCTTGCAACTGGATCGCGGATGACGACGTGCCCTTTCCACTTCGGATCCAGCACGTCGATCCAATCGCGCGGGGCCGATGCCGAATCGACCTTGTCGCTGTTGTACGCAATGACTTCAGGTGTGAGATACGTACCATACCACATTCCAGTCGGATCCTGCGCAGCGGGTGCGATAGTGCCTGCCCACGCCGGTACGTACTGCTCCAGCAATCCTTCGAGCGTCGCGCGCTCAAACATTTCCGTTGGCGCGCCAAACCAGACGTCTGCTTGCGGATTCGCTTTTTCAGCGCGTATGCGCTCGAGAATTTCCTGACTTCCCATGTCGAGGTACTGCACGTCAACACCGGGATTCGCTTTCTCAAAACCCAACGCGTAGTGCTCCAGCAAGTCCTTACCGTGCGGTGAATACACCGTGAGGATTTGTTTTTTGTCCGCGCCGCTTCCGCCACAGCTGGCTGCAATCATGGCCGTTGCCACTGCGCAAATCATCAACGCTTGCTTGCTCAAAACAAATCGCATCAGTCGTCTCCCCTCATTCACGGCGTTGGCGCCGCAGGTGTGGTCGAAATCAAGTTCATCAGAATTCGCGCCGCGCCCGGCACCCCACTCGGCAACTGCCTGAATAGTGCGAGCGTGACGTAGGTGTACGTTCCCTTTCCGTAATGCGCGACCAACAATCCAGCTTTGTTCGGTGCTTCTCCTGGATCGTTCATCTGCAATAACGGCAAATAATTCCGGTCGAACGTACTGGGCATGTACGTGGCGCGTTCTTGCACCCAGCCCTTCCAATCGTCCGGACCGATTTTATTGGGCGTGTTGAGCGTTGTTGCCAACGGGGAAAGCACAGTGACTTCAGCCAATTCATCCGTGACGCGTTCGGCGGTTCGCGCCAATTGAATTGGATATGGCATGATTCCCGGTCGCATCATTTCCTGCTGACCGTATTGCACGATCATGGATCCGCCTTTCTTCACGTAGTCGAGCAACCGCGGGTTGGCCGCCACCAACGCATCGCTGGACGCGTACGCGCGTGGTCCGACAACGACGGCCGTGTACTTCGAGAAATCCGTGTTTGCGACCGCGCTGGGCTCAATGCGATCGACGTTGACATCCAACTGCTGCAGCGCTTCAATGCCGGCGTCGCCAACCCCCGGGACGTACGCAACATGCGCGCGCAACGGCAATTTGACGGGCACCGCTTCCAACCACATTCCCGACGGCGCGTACATGCGCTGCGTGGTGATGTGATCGTAGTTAATAGTGTAGTAACCAGTCGCCGCAGAAACAGCTTCGTGCATGGCCAATGCGCCAAGCTGCGCGCGACCCTGCGGAAGCATCCCCTTCAAGTTGAAGGTGACGACCGCTCCCGGTGCTTGCGGCGTCAACACTCTCATTCGCGTGGCCGAATCGGCGGTCAAACCTTTCGGAAGCACAAGTGACACGTATACACTCTCGGCCGCTGGATAAGCCGACAGAATTTTCACATTCAGTTTGCGCGTTACGGGAACGTTTGCGCGGATGTATTCGGTGCCGCGTTCCAAACCGATCACGATGCCAGGTACCGCGCCAAGTGGGTTTTTCAATTCGCCCTTCACCGGGTCGGCCACACGATTCACTACTGGCGCATCGATGGTGAGCGGAACACCGGCAACTTCCATCTTCACATGCGCCATCACCGCATTGTCCTGCTGCCGCTCGGCGTCATCGCGCGAATCGACGGTCGCAGTAAACCATGTGTCGTTGCGCGGGGTCTTTCTCCACCATTGCGCGGTTGGATAAAACGCCTGAGCAATTGGCGTTGCGCGAATAGCGCTATCAGGTGCAATAACCGCCGCGGATCCGACTTGCTTGCCAATGTTCACGTTCGCCGAAACGAATTCCACCGGTAATTTTCCCCGGTTGTACACGGCGACGTTGATGCCCATCGTGTCGGGAACCGTGCGCTTGGTCGTTTCAACCAACGGCAATGTTGCGCGCGGTGCGAGCGCCTCAACCGCAATTCCCGACGCGAGCACCAACGCACGCTCGGCGCGCTGTAAGTTCACATTCGCCGCGTTCCACAGTTCGGCGTTGGCCTCGGGCTTGAAGGTTTGCCCTCCGGAAGCCGACGCAGTGCGTTCAGCAACATCACCGCCTCGATAATCGAGCAAACGCGATTTGCTCAATGGATTTTCTCCAGCCAGCAATCTCGCCGGACGCACGCCCGCGCTGTCGCGCGCAATGCGCAGCAAACGCACAGCCTGCGCGAGTGGCGCAATTGTCGGCGTCGGATCGTCGGGGCGATACAGCTGACGCGCCTGCAGGAACGACATGTTTGCGGAATCGAGCGCGTTCTGCACGTCACGGCGCGGGGAAATTGCGCGCAATCGTGCCCACGTTGTATCGACCCCGTCAAAAATCGATTTCTCAGATGCCGAATTTTTTATTTCGGTCACACGTGATGCTTCCAAACCAATTTGATCGATAAACGCGCCCTTCTGCTGCAACACACCAAAGCCCTGCGACTTATGTTGCGAACGGCTGTCTGATGCAATTTCCGAATAGCTGCGGCCAACTAACGGATCGTATTCGCCAACGTTCATTTTTGTTGTCGGCGAATCGTCAGAAACGCGAACGCGACGATAGAACTTCGACACCGTCCACGGGTTTCCGTACGCCGCAACCGGAAAACGCACCGTGTCACCGCTCGCGTCATACGCCTCTCGCGCGAGAATTCCCGACACCTGATGATGCCCGTGTCCGTCACGCGGCGTTCCGCTGAACACTGCGACAATTACCTGCGGGCGAAACGCGCGCACCACTTTCACAACGTCGCCCATGATGGTGTCCTTGGGCCAATGCTGCAGCGTTTCCTCTGCGTTCTTCGAAAAGCCAAAATCGAATGCGCGCGTAAAAAATTGCCGCCCGCCGTCAATGCGACGCGCCGCCAACAATTCTTCCGTGCGAATTACGCCAAGGGCTTCGCCCAGCT
>JBDUAX010000460.1:0-3772 GCA_040004455.1 Gemmatimonadaceae bacterium | reverse complement strand
CGCGCGTTCAAAATCGACCGTGTCAACGAGGAATTGAATGGCCTGTTCCGGGGTCATCTTTCCCAAGTGGAAATTGAGAGAGAAGATGATGCGCGCGCTGCGATGCATGCGCCAGAACAATGCGCCCATGCGATCTTCCGGGGTCACCTGAAAATCGTGATCCCACAAGAACATTTCCCAGTACAACGACTGTCCTTCGTTCCAGAACGGCGTCGCAAACAAACGACGATGCTGGTTGTAGCGCGCCTGCATGAATCCCTGCAAATGATGTCCCGGATTCAGCTCATGAAAAACCGTTGCGTGTGAGAAGTGCGGATTGTTGCCGCGCATGCTCATCAACTTGTCTTCGTCCGACATGTCGGCCGTCGGATACGAAACGAGAATGCCTTCGCCGCCAAGGAAGAATGGACTGACCTTTTGGCGCTCGGGGCTCATCATGTCCATGCGCCAGTCTTCGCGCGCAAGTTCCGGAATGGTGACCCAATCGTGTTTGTCAAAGAACGCTTCGGCCTGACGCGCGAGATCGCGAATCATGTCCGGTTGCTTGCCCGGCTCAACGTACGTGTCCTTCACCTTCTCCATCGCCTTCTTCCAGTCGTCGCCAAATCCCATTTCGCGCGACGCCTTTTTTGCTTCGCTCAAGCTGAATGCGTATTCCTTTTCAGCAATCGCGATGAGTTCTTCGGGGGTGTAGGGAATCATCTCGTGCGCAAAGTCGGCTTTCAAACCCTCGGCGCCAATTGGATCGCCAATGATCGGTCCATCGTTGTTGGCGTCGCCGCCACCGCTCCCACCACCGCCGCCGCGACCACCACGTCCCCCGCCCCCGCCCCCGCCAGCTGGCGCAGCAGAAGCGACCGCTTGATTGGCCGCAGGCAAACCAACAACACGTTCTCGCAACGTGCGCACATAGCGATTCATCGCGGAATCGAGCTTCCCGTACGGCGCCTTCACCCACCATGAGAAGAGCGGATCGTAGCCGTCGTAATAGCGATACCAACCGGTAACAGTTGAGCGCAGTGCCGCGAGTTGTTCCGCCGCGCGATTCGCGACCGTGCGCGATACCTGCGGTGCTGGCGTACGCGCTGGTGCATTCGTTGCGCCCCCACGACCGGCCGGCTGTTCGAACAATGCGCGAACGCTGTCAATTTGTTTGGAAACTTCGGAGAGCAATCGCGCTTCGACTGCGGGATCCACCGGTTTCAAGTCGCGACGATTGTCCTGCAGCGTCAGCAGTTTGTCGGCGAAAGGAAGCAGTGGTTGTGTCTCGACGCGTTGCTTGTCGGCACGATCAAGCAGTGCGAGTTGGTATTGCAGATAATTATCCAACAGCACGTAGTCGGCTTTGCCTTCGAGATTCAATTTGCCGAACTCCATTTCCTTCAAGCGGCCGCGCCAGCCCGCGTAATGTTCGCGCATGCGTTTGCGTTGATCGGGTGAATCACTTGCGTCGTAGCGACGATTGAGGCTCGCCTGATCGGCGGTGTAACGCTCAACGATTTCCTTGAGGTCGCTGCTGTTCTTCGCCACCAGCGGCGCGAGCACCGGAACAGTTGCGGTGGCCGGGGAGTCTCCGCCCGGTGGCGTCGCTTTCTTCTGCCCGAACGCCAACGACGGGAGCAAGAGTGCGACGCCAACTGCCCCGGCCTTACGCCAGGCCAGAAACTGCGAGCGCTTGTGCGCGCGCGTAAAGGAGAGCGGAGGAGCGAACGGTGACGATTTCAAGGCGGCCTCGGAGAGAATTACTTGAGAAGCGGTGCAAGGCGAATTTGGCGGAAGAGCAGGCGCTTGCGCAAATTCATCAGCGGCAAGGCGCAGTAATTCAACAAGCGGATTGCTGACAGGCCCACCTTCAGGTTCGCGAGGCAGGAGAAACGTGACTTCAAAAGTGGTGCGGCGCGGTTCCGCGCGTGCCTGTACACTTGCAATCGTTCTGCTGAGTGTTCTTGCTTGCTCAGCGGGGCGGGACACGGGGCGGGACACGGGAGCGAACGCGCCGGCCGCAGAAACCGCGGCGACACCGGCACCAGCTGTTGTAAACAATAATGCCAATGCCTGGGTGATAAGCGAATACGGTCTCGGACCACTTCGCGCGGGGATGACGTTCCAGGCCGCTTCCGATTCGCTGAAAGGCGCGCTGCGCGCCGAAAAAGGGGTCGATCTCAGCGGGTGCAATTATGTGCAGTGGATTAACGGACCCCGCGGTGCGCTCGTGATGGTTGTTGACGGAAAAATTGCGCGCGTTGATGTTACGACGACCGATATCAGCACGGAAGCTGGCGCGCGCGTTGGCGATACCGAGTCACACGTTCAAAATCTGTATCCAGGACGCGTGCAGGTTACGCCGCACAAGTATGAAGATGGGCATTACCTCACAATCAAATCGGCGAACATTCGAGACAGTTTGTATCGCATCATCTTTGAAACATCGAGTGGTCGAGTCACACGCTATCGGGCCGGATTGAGTCCGGCTGTGGAGTACGTTGAAGGATGTTCCTGAAAAAGTTTTCTCCTGGCGCAACGCTGTGTTTGCTCGCGACGATTGCGGCTTGTTCGAAACCGAGCGATCCGCCACCATCTGACAGTGCCCGAATTGCGAATCTCGGGCCGCCGGAGAGCGACATTCCGCTGTCCCTTGGTGAAGGGCGACTGCGCGTTGATGGTGGACGTATTTGGTTTCGCGTGGCGGGAACGGGCAAAGGCACGCCTGTCATTCTCCTGCACAGCGGCCCGGGGCTGAGCAGTTATTCTCTCAAGTCGCTCGAAGAATTGGGCAATGATCGACCGGTCGCGCGTTACGATCAACTGGGTGGTGGAAAATCGGATAATCTGAACGACACCACTCGCATGAACATTTCACATTTCGTTGTAGAACTTGAAGCATTACGCAAAGAGCTGGGTTACAACAGCGCGCATTTCATTGGACATGGATGGGGCGCGACGCTCGCACTCGAGTACTACCGCGCGCATCCGGAACACGTCGCAAGTTTGACATTCGTGGGCGCGATGTTTGATATGCCGTCGTGGAGAGCTGGTGCGCAACGACTCATCGCCGCATTACCCGATTCATCACGCAAAGCGGTGGCGGCCGCCGAAGCAACGCTTCGGTTTAATACGCCGGAGTATAGAGGTGCAATTCGGAATTATTTCGATCGCTACATGTGGTCGCGTTTTGTTGATGCCGATTTGGACAGCTCGGCGTTGCACGTTGGTCAACTCCTGTTCGAAACAATGCATGGGCCCAGCGAGTTTACGGTGATTGGTTCGCTCAAGGATTACAATGCGACGTCGTATTTGCCTGATGTGAGAGTTCCTACGCTCTACGTGGTTGGTGAAACGGATGAAGCGCAGCCGTCACTGGTGCGTAAATATGCAAGCGAAACGCCGGGAGCGCGTTTTTCGCAAATCGCGAAGGCGGCACACGCGGTGACGTGGGATAATCCAACAGCGACGAATGCTGTTCTGCGTGACTTCCTGAATTCTGTGGATCGCTTGACTGTGGGTGCGCCGTCGAAGTAGCGGGTTGCCGCCCGGGTTTCGGGAAAAACAAAATCAAAAAACCAGACGCGGACCAACTGCAGACGCGGATTGCTTTGAGTGTAAGTGAGTTCTTCACGACGTTTGAGATCGACAACTGCCAAGGTGAAACGCGGATCTAACGGATCACACGGATTGCACCCACGCATTAGCAGACCATGAGGTTTCTTTTTTGTTCTTTTCTTTCCGTACGTTCAAAGATTTCCCTGTGACGCGACGGCGTTTAAACGGTCAC
>JBDUAX010000077.1:0-12787 GCA_040004455.1 Gemmatimonadaceae bacterium | reverse complement strand
CCCGCCGATCAGCGTGCCGTGCTCAAACTCGTCGACGCCATGCTCGACACGCGACGGCGCCGCGGGCGAAGAAACGCAAAGTCGGGTGAGCACCGACATGTAAAGCAAAGGGCCTGATTGCAGTGCAATCAGGCCCTTTGCTTTACATGCCTATGGGTCGAGTATTCTCGATGGCCTCAGCAGTTCTTAGAGCTGGTGATCAAAAAGGGATACCAGGAGCGCGACATCGCATTGATCGAGCGCTGCTGCCATTCTCGTTAACTCAGAACTCGATAACGTTGTAACCAGATCGCGAACTACAATCGGCCAGCGTTGCGCACTCACAAACGAAAGAAACGCGCCCCTAGTTATCGCAGCGTCGAGGTATTTGTGCAAGACGCCCAGTACGCGTTCACGTTCTGCGATCAATTCAAGAAGTAGTTCGATTTGCTCACCAGAAGACGTTTCATCGATCAGCTGTTTTACGTCTTGCGTGAATAAAAGCAGCGCACGTGACTCACCACTCATGGTATCCAGTCGTTCAGCAATCATACGAACTAGTCGCTGTTCGTCCGAGTCCCAAGTAGCAGGTTCGCTCGTCAAAACCTGTCGAAGTAATTCGTTGATCTGCAACACTGGGTTGGGGGCGGCGAGCGCTGCCCCCAACTGGTGAGCAAAAGACATTCGATCCGGCTGCATCACTTCGGAGGGCCACCCACGTACCAGTCGCGGCGAATGAAGTCGCCCCCCTGACCGTAAACGTCCTTGTACATTCGCATCGTCTTCCCCTCCTCGCTGAAGATTTTGTTGTAGCGCACATACCCCGCGCCTTTGTTTCCCGCCACTTCCCAAATAGCGCGCGTAAACTTTCCGATGCGATCAACGGCGACTTCGGCTCCCTGTGAATGGGCAATCGTTTTCGCAATTCCTTTAGCCAGCCGACCGCCTTCTCCGATTGGCAGCATCCCGGCAACCGCGATTGCTCCACCCATAACACTGCCGCCCCGCAACGCACTCTCTAAGTCAGCGGCGCCTGAGAGCTCCAGTCCCACGCGACCAACTGCTTCACCAGCCGCGCTGAGTGGCGCCACTTGGCCGCCGACACCGTTAATGAACCGGCAGAGCGGCGTAGGATCTGTACACAGCCCAAACGGATCACTGAAGTTGACCGGATCCCCGCCCGCAAACCCGTAGAGGTTGAGTCCCCCCGCGAGCCCGATGGGGTCTTCCTGCGTAAAGCGCCTCGTAGTCGAATCGTAGTGCGTTGCGTCGACGCGGCATTTAGATCACGCGCGATCACTCCATTGCGCGACTACCCAAACAGATCAGCATGCGAACCCGTCCGCACAAATACGATTTCCTCATCTGACGGCCGATACCAGATCAGAAGGAAATCGGGCTCCACATGACACTCCCAATGTCCGGCATATCCACCGCGCAATTTGTGAACGTGATAGCGCGCCTCAAGCGCCTCCGCTGCCGTGAGCAGTTCAATCACTGCATCCAGCTGCGCGACGTCCCATCCGCGTTTCCCGGCGCGCTTTCGGTCCTGCTTGAATTGTCCGGTGAAGAATGGGCGCAGCACCGATCAATCGTCGGCGTCGAGTGCTGCCAACAGCGCCGACGCACTGGTCGCGCGCGTGAGTCCCCGACCCGTTTCCGCATCGCGCATGGCCGCGAGCGTCGTCTGGGTGGGCAACGAGACGTCGAAGGGAATGGCGTGCCGACGGACGATTTGCTCGTAGTACATCGTGATGGCCGTGGTGGCATTGAGGCCGAGTTCTCCCAGCACTTCCTCGGCCTGTTCTTTCAGAGTCGGTTCGAGGCGTGCCCGAACGGTGGCGGTCTTCGACATATCATCCTTGGATCTGCGCGTATTCTTGAAATATGTAGCCCAATTGAGCTACACGCAATCACGTCAGGCAAATTGAGGGAGTTCTATCCGTTACCTCAGCACGTAAGCGCCCTCCGAGTGGCGTGCGGCCTGCCCCAGCAGGCCTTGGGCGAGCTGGCCGGGGTGCACACCATCCAGACATCGCTACTAGGCCGGCTCCAGCCAGCCGTCCCTCGAGGCCATCAAGCGCCTCTCCGTTGCGCTCCGCGTGGCCACGATATCGGCCGTGCTGCCTGTTCCAATTGGATTACGGCTGAAGGCGCCCTTGAACATTTCACCCACCAGCCTACCAAGCTTGCTGTTCGTCACAACGGGAACGGCCCTGGCAGTTCCAGATTCGACGCCGAGCAGCGGAAACATCGCCAAATTCGCAGCAGTTTCGAGCACTGGCTGCACCGGCTGCAACCGTCGCCCGACGCCCAGCATCGCCTGTTCCATATCGCTCGCGCTGCAGCACGGGCAGAGCCCAAACGGATCCGAGAAGTTGACGGGATCGCCCCCCGCAAACCCATACAGGTTGAGCCCCCCGGCTAAGCCAATCGGGTCTTCCTGCGTAAACTGATCCGTTACCGGATCGTAGCGGCAACCAACCGTACTATATCAATTGCGCTTGTCTATTAGCCGGATTGCTTGATCGCGTGAGAATCAACTGCCGGCATTAATCGTCGCCACGCGCAGCGTTGTCAGTCGTCAATATTTGTTCGACATCGCGTTTGAGCTCCGGAACGCGTTCGGTTATGCTGCCCATACGACATCAGGGTCAATCTCGAAATATCCGTGCACGAGGTGGTGCCGCATGCCGATAATCAGCCGCCACGGTACCGCTGCGTGCCGTTCGCGAAACTCATTGGTTAAGTGTCGACTGGCCTCACCAATAATTTGCAGTCGACTCACCATCCATGCTTGCGTCCGTTCATCTGTGTGGAACGACTCGCGGCTGCTCTGATACTTCTCGATGCTGGAATGGGATCCAGAATGTCCAACAGGCAGTCGCGATCGCTTCGCACGCTCGGCGTTGACTAGATCGGTATGGCTTCGCGCAACACTTGCGCACGGATTCGTGGACGCAGGCCGCGTTCGGTCACGACGTCGACCCGTCGTCCCAGCAAGTCCTGGAGATCCATGAGCAAACCGCCAATATCGAACACACTGCGCCCAGGCGTCATGCGAACAAGCAGATCGATATCGCTCGACTCGTCGGCGTCACCGCGCGCGACCGAACCGAAGACCCGGACGTCCGTGGCCCCATAGTGTGCGGCTAACTTCAACACGTCGGCTCGGTGCCGCTTTAGGGTGTCGTTGGCGGTCATTGTGAGTAGCGAATGAGGATTGGAATGATAGTCCGCGCGGGCGGATCGCCCAACTGTGCCGTAGGCGATTTCCGCGTGGATTAGAGTCTGCTGACGGCGGTTTGGGTTGAACTCCTTCATCAGGCATCCAACGCTTCGTTTTTTCAATATTGAAAGGTGCCGCCACTAATCAAAACGGGTGCTGGGAATTCGAACTGATTCGTTCAGGCATGCGTTCAACATTTGGTTGCCGCGCGAACCGATCACAGCGCGTGTACCGGAACGGCCATTTATAAAAAATCTCGATCCTTCCGCATGCCTTTCCTCCCGCGACACTCAAGGCTGGTTCTGTCCGGCGCACTACTGCTGTCGACTCAAGCTGCGATGACATCGGCAGTCACCGCGCAGTCGCCGCTGCCCAAACCCGTCATTCGCGACAGCGCCAGGATTCGAATTGTTGAGTATCCAATGCTCGGCCCGATGCCGCCGTTTCAATTCATCGATCAAAACCCGTTCCTGTTGCAACTCGAACAATTGCCGCCGGCATTTCGCATTGATTCTAAACCGTATCTGGAAATTGGCGGACTAAACGAGAAGGAAGCGGAAGAACTCGATTTTCGCAACCCGACTTTGTCTGCCATTGAGATGAACAACGGCAATCTGATTGTTAATGACATGCAGCGGTTGATGGTGTATTCAAGCACGGGAAAATTCTTGCACAGTGCTGGCCGCGCTGGCAACGGTCCCGGTGAATTTGGCCAACCGCTGTGGATGTGCCATATCGCAAATGACCGAGTACTAGCGTGGGCTGAGCATCGTATTCTGCAACTTGACAACAAGGCCGTGCGCAGTCTTGGGTTGCTCCCCTCATACTTAGGCTCGGGTGCGGTAATCCGCATTCCAAGCATCATTGCTCACAATGGAGAGTTGTATGTTGCCAATGCGCGAACATACGAAGTTCGCGTGCAGAACTACGATGGACAGGTACGACGTATTACTCGACTTACAAAGCCGCCGATTCCCATAACGGATAAGCAGTGGCGCGAAGCCGCTGAGTCAACCGTTCCGCGTAACGTGACCGGAAGCGAGCGCGCCAAGCAAGTTGCGCAATGGGTCGCGAGAAAACGGCCCGATGCATTTCCGCCGTACTTGCTCGTGCGCGTTGACCCGAGTAATCGCGTTTGGGTTTCCGATGCCGACAGTCAGAGTGCGTGGACCGTATTTGACTCCACTGGTATTCTGATGGGCCGCGTCTCGCTGCCCATTATTGCCGGGAGACATCCGAATCAGTTGGCAATTCCTTTCTCTGATCACATACAGGTGCGCGAATTCGACAGTGACGGCGCTCTGCATCTCCGCTTCTATCACATCATACCCGTGACGCAATCCAAACGATAGCCGAAAACACGCGCAGACTATTCACCTCGCATCGCCACCACCGGCTGCACACGCACCGCTCGCCTGGTCGGCCACCAGCTCGCCACAAACGCCACCGCGCCCAGTACGAGCGGCACGACTACGTACGTCGCCACATCAGTTGTTGACGTCTCAAACAATAGCGATTGCACCAGGCGCGTTCCGGCCAATGCCGCGCCCAACCCCAGCACCATCCCGGCCGCAACCAGTTTTAGCGCGCCGGCCAAAACCAATCGCGCAATGTTCGATTGCGTTGCACCCAACGCCATGCGAATACCGACTTCGCGCGTGCGCTGCGTTACGCTGTACGCAACAACTCCGTACAATCCAATGGCTGCCAACACCAATGCCGCGACTGCGAACGCACCAACCATTGCCAAAGCCAACTCACGCGAATTAAGAGTGGAATTCTTCGTCGGAAATTCGACGCCTCCCTGCGCGTTCTCTGTCGTAATCGGGATATTCGCGTCAACACTGAGAATGGCTTTTCGAATGCCAGCAGACAATCGCGCCGGATCGGTTCCACGCGCAACAACCGTAATCCACGTCCACACTTCCAGGGTGTTCGGCACGTAAGCCTCGGGGGCGGTCGGCACATCACGTCCAAACTGATGCACGTCGCGCACCACGCCGATTACCGTACCAAACAATGGTTGCCCGACGTCGGCGCGTGGCGGTGACGAACGATGCAATGTGATCGACTTGCCAATTGCATCGCCACCAGGCCAAAACTTCTTTGCGGCCGTTTCATTGATTACAAATCCCGCACCATCGGGAGAGCGCATATCCGCCTCACTAAACCAGCGCCCCGACGCCATCCGCATTCCCATCACTCGCAAATACTCGGCCGAGGCCGTTCTGTACAACACACCACCCTTGGTCGCGTCATCGCTTTCGCGACCGGGAATTTCTACGTTACTGAAAATCGATCCACGGCCCGGCATGTGATTCACCAACGCAACGTCTTGCACACCGGGAACAGCTTTGACCGCATCGCGCAGCCGATTATACAGCGCCAATGCATCGGCGGGCCGAGCGTACGTTGCCGGTGGGGCAATCCGCGCGATTGCAAGTCGTTCAACATCGTAACCCTCGGGCGTCGCCTGCAAGCGCCGAAAGCTCTGCATCAATAGTCCAGCCCCAATCAAGAGCATTACGGCAAATGCGAATTGCAGTACAACCAACGCACCGCGAACGCGCGTGTCGGCGCGATTGCCGGCGGCACCTCGCTGCCCCCCATGCAACTGCGGACTCAATGCCTGTCGTGATGAACGCCAGGCGGGCGCAACGCCAGACACTATCAGCGCGAGTACCGACACCGTAAGCGCAATTGCGAGCGCACGGCCATCCATCGCCAGTTCGTCCGCACGAGGCAAGCCATTCGCCGCAAATTTCCTGACCGCACTTACAATGCCGGCCGACAATGCGACTCCAATTAGCGAACCGGCGACAGCAATCACTCCACTTTCAACCATCAATTCTCGCAACAACCTCCCTCGAGTAGCGCCGAGCGCCACGCGCACCGCCATTTCGCGAGCACGAACTGAGCTTCGAATTAGCGAGAGAGTCGCGACGTTGATACATCCGAGAAGCAGAACCAGCGACGCGGCGCCCACCAACACAAACAACGTCGGCGTGATATTTCCCAGCAATTCAGCTGTCACAGGTTGCAGCGCGACTTTTTTGAAGTTCGCTGACTCATCGGCATACGTGACTGCAAGTTGCGCTGCCACAATGCCAAGCGCCGCCGCTGCTCGCGTCGAGTCACTGGTTGCGCGTATGCGAACAATTGCGCGACTGTCGACGTGAACGCTGCGCCGTTGCAATGCCGGAGTGGAATTCTCAATGTGAGCGATGGGCATCCACACATCGGCGAATGACGGCAGCGCAAACCCCGGCGGCATCACACCAACGATTGTTGTTGGTGCCGAATCCAGGCTTACCGATTTGCCAATGATTTTAGAATCGCTTCCAAACCGTCGGCGCCACGTTTCAAATGAGATTACCGCAACGCGATTGGAGTTCGCTGTCTCTTCATCGGCGGCAAAGGTACGGCCAAATCGCGCAGCGGATCCGACAATCGAGAAGAAACCCGGCGTGACAAAGGCAGCGACAATTCGGTGAAGTCCATCGTCTTGATTGAGCGACACTCCGTCGCCGCGGACGAACGCAATACTCTCGACTGGGCCATTCTTCGACTCTTCAATTGCGCGCTCGAAATCCTTGAACGATGGGTACGAAATCAGTCGCAGATTCTGAGGCGTGCTCTGCTCCATCAAGTACGCCAGACTGGCCGTATTCTTATATGGCAACGCGCGCAGCAACACTGAATCGACAATCGACACCACGCCGGTAGTGGCACCGATGCCGAGTGCGAGTGTGATGGTGGCGACGATCGTGAAGGTCGGCGCCTTTACCAGCGAGCGAAGGGTATGACGAAGTTGAGTAAGCACCTGGCGGGAGGTTGGGGTACGACCATTAACTCACGCCAGTGAAAAATCGACACACTCCCTCTGCAAATCAACTCGACCAGCGCTACTCCCTGCGCAGCGCGTCTCGTAGCTCGACACGAATCGCGCGCCGAGTGGGAATGTAGGTTGCCAGCAGCACGACGGCGAAGATCGTCGTCGCTACGAAAAGTGCGCTGCCAATTGTTGCGAACAGCCCCACCGGAAACAGTTTCCAGAATCCGATTCCAACCAACAGCATGAATGGCAGCGAAATCAGCACGCCGATTCCAAGTTGCCGGCTTCCTTGCTTAAGTAGCAGCCGCGTAATGACTGAATTTGACGCGCCCAGTGCGCGTCGAAGTCCAATTTCCCGAGTGCGTTGCCCAATGCTTCGAGCCATCAGGCCGTAGGTGCCGCTCGCCGCCAACAAGAACGCGAACAGGAAACAACTTCCGAACAATTTGGCCGTTGAAGTAGCAATGAGTGAGGTCTTTGCCGTGATCTCATCGTACGAACGAACATCCGGAGGAAGCATTGTCGCATCGTTACTGTGAAGTGATTTGTGCAGCACGGCTCCCGCAGCATCCAAGTCGTCACGGTATTTGAAATAGAATTCGGCGCCGCGTTCATTGGTTTGCAAAAGCGGAACATAAATGGCAAGCGCACTCCGATCGTTGGAATAAGGCTTGCCGAACATGACGTTGCTAACCACGCCAACAATTGTGCGCATTTCGGGCGTTGTGTCTCGCCGCGCGACATTGATCTGTCGTCCAATTGGCGATTCGCCGGGCCAGTATTTGTCGACCAAGGCCTGACTGATGATTGCGACAGGCGCGCCCGACGCGTCGTCGTGTGCGTCAAACGCGCGACCGCCGCGCATGGTCATACCGAGTGCCGATGGAGAACCGAACAACGCCTGAATGTACGCGCGAGGTTTCGTTCCGGCGATTCCCCTCTGATTGCCGAGTTCGAATTCACCCGCCTTCTCTTTGATGGTCGCCATGTAGCTGCGAAACAGCACATCGCTGATTGCTGGAGACGCGGCTAGTTCGTTAAATGTATTTCGATAGAAATTGCTGCGCGACGATTCATTGGCGTACTTCTTGTCGTCGAGCGAAACGGTTGTCGTCAGCAGGTTCTTCGTACTGAAACCGAGATCAACTTTCACAACACGATAAGCGATGATGCCCGACATCAGGCCAAAGAACATCACAATGGAAACAGTCGCGACTTGTGAAACAACCAGTACGCGCGCAATTCGACCTTCGCGCTTTCCGCTGGATCGCACACCACCTTCCTTTAACACTGCGGCAAACTGCAAACTGGTGGCGCGACCCGACACCACAATTCCGAGGAGCGCGATTGTTGCCGTTACAAACAGCGCCGCAGCAATGAGTGCCGAGCGATCGAGCCGCCACACCCACCAGAACGCGAGATTGCCTTCGAGATTCACGTGAGCCCAGGCGTTAATCGCGTCCAATCCCCATGCAGCGATTGCAGTTGCGACTACACCCCCCGCGACGCACAACAACACGCTCTCCCACATGCTTTGCATGATTAGCCGCGAACATGAGGCACCGAGCGCAAGTCGTACTGCTGTTTCCTGAACCCGTTCGTTGGAGCGCGCCAGCAGCAGATTCGTCACGTTGATGCAAGCGAGCAGCAAAATGAGACCGGATAGCACGTTGAGCACCGTGAATAGCAACGGGCCCTCCTCTCCCATTTGCGCCACCGGAAACGACTCCACGGTCACTCGTGAAAGTGCACTTGCCTCCGCGATCTGCCTGGCGATTTCGCCCGTTACAGCCTGTTGATCATGCAGGCGCGCGCGCTTGAAAAGCGTCGTCAGCTGCGTTTCTGCGCTTTGCTGCGTCGCGTCGCGTGATAGGAGTCCGTACACGAACACATCGCCGGTTCCAAGCGCGTTTGCTGCGAGCGCGTCGTTCGACAGAGGTACCCACGCGTCGGAAGCAATCGGGAAACCAAAGCCAAGCGGCATCACACCAACAACGCGCGTCGATGCATTGTTGAACATCACTTTGCGTCCTATGACACTGCTATCGGCGCCGAAAACATTCTTCCAAACGCGATAGCTCAGCACAATCACCGGTTCGGCTCCAACATCTGCGTCTTCGGCCATAAATGTTCGACCCAATGCCGCGCTGGTGCGCGTGAATTTAAAAATGTCCCATTGCGACGCCGTTGCTGAAATTACGCGTGGCTTTTCTTCCGTTCCCACCACAATGCTGCGATTGGCATAGACGCCGACATCGGTGATCGCCTTGATGCTTGCGCGCATGCTGGCAACATCTGCCAGGTCGAATGGACCGCTGTTTGTTCCGATTGCAACTCGCACACTCACCACTCGCTCGCCGTTGGAGATCGGAATCGGCTTGAGCATGGCGGTGTGCAGAAACGAAAAGGTGAAAATTGAAAGGCCCAGCCCGCCACTCAGCACAATGACCGTGAGGAGGGTGAAAAACGGGCTTCGCCGCAGGAGTCGAAAAGCGTAACGCACATCCATCGCGTGAAACATTTGCGCACCGGACCGTTGGAAATTGAGTCGTTCGCGCGTTCCATTCGTGATCGCGTCGAACGTTGCTAACAGTAGAAACGTCAACAAAGAGAATTTCGAACCAGCGCGCGCCTGTCGCAGCCGATCGACGAATGTCTCTTCCATATCGAGACCAAACGCGTCGCGAAAATGCGTAGGATAAACACGGAGCAGAGTGCGATACGTGCCTTGCAAACGGACTTCAGTGTTATCGCGCGCCGTCATGACGCGCTCGGATTTGGGAGGAGTCGCGCCGATCGCGCGGCCGCTACCAGTCGCGCCATGCGTGTTGCTTCCGCGCTCGCTACGCGTGCGCCGAGCGCTGTGATGGCGTAGTAACGGCGGCGTTCATCTTCTGACTCCTCGGCTTGTTTGCGGGCGGTCGGTCGCGCCAGTCCCGCTTCAACCAGTCTTCGAAGCGCGCGGTACATCGTACCGGTTTCCAATTGCAGAGCGCCATCACTTCGCTCGGAAACTTCCTGTATGATGGCGTAGCCGTGTCGTTCACCATGCGCCAGCGTCAGGAGGATTTCAAACTCTACTGGGCGAAGGGGCAAGTGCTCGTCGACCTGGTGTGCGGAGGGAGGCATGGCACTACTATGTGTGCGGCGCACATAAAGTTTCAGTGGAGTTCAGAAGGGTGTGGAGATGCGGCGATGCGGGTATGTTGCATCCCTTCGGGTTCGTTGTCTTCAACTATTTGGTCGCGAGTTCCTTTCAATAGATGGCGCGCATACTGCATCTCATTCCCGGACTGACTGGTGGCGGAGCTGAACGTCAATTGACGTTGCTCGCACTGGCGCAGGTGGCGCGCGGACATGAAGTGCACATTGGGGTTTCGCGATCGGAGTTGCCCGAGACGCTAGTTGGTAATTGTTCGGTTCGAGTGCATGTGATGGCGACGAATGGCAATCACGATCCGATGTTGTTTCTCAGAATCCGTAAATTGATTCGGTCATCGCGTGCAGACATTGTTCAAACATGGCTTACGATGATGGATGTCGCGGGAGGCATCGCGGCATTTTCAACTGGTACTCCGTGGATTTTGAGCGAGCGTTCGGAGGCAGCGGCGTACCCGTCAACATTCAAGAATTCCGTGCGCGTTCAAATTGGACGTTCGGCAAAAGCAATTGTGGCGAATTCTCCGGGTGGCGTCAGCTACTGGTCGAGAGCCGGGGTGTCGGAGAAGAAATTGGCACTGGTGCCCAATGCGGTTGATGCCGTGTCGATTGCAAACGCGCGGGCAGCGCAATTGCCTGCCACCCTCTTGGGAAAACCGCTTGTGTTATTTGTCGGTCGTTTATCGGAAGAGAAAATGCCCTTCGTGTTGATTGACGCGTTGGCGAGCGTGTTGAGGACAACCGATGCCATTGCGTTACTTGCCGGTGTCGGCCCCCTTGAGCAGGAAATGCGCGGCGCAATTCGTCGACACGGGCTTGAAGCACGTCTCATGTTGACCGGCCATCGCGATGACATTTTCGGGTTGATGCGCGCAGCCAGTGTCTGTGTGGCACTCAGTCGCTTTGAAGGAAATCCTAACGTCGCACTGGAGGCGATGGCGGCTGGTTGCCCGCTGGTGGTATCCGATATTGCAGGCTATCGACAGTTGCTTGATGACGCGACCGCGTTATTTGTGCCTGTTAGCGACGTCGATGCGGCTGCCCGTGCAATCGTCAATGTGCTCAACAATCCAGACACCGCGCGCTCCCGCGCTGCGCTCGCCCAGACTCGGGTAGCACAGTATGCACCCTCGCACATTGCGGCGAGCCTCGATGCGCTGTACGCCGCAGTGCTTCCAACGATGCATGTTGTAATACAATGAAGAAGAGTCTACTCGAAATCTTGCGCTGTCCTGTCAGTCGCTCTCAACTTGAATTGATCGACGCTAAAATGAATGGCGACAGCGTCGAAGAAGGCTGGCTGGTGTCGCGCGAAGGGGCGCGCTATGCCATAACGCGTGGCATTCCGCGTTTCGTGCCGGCCGACAACTACGCGACCGGCTTTGGCTTGCAGTGGAATCACTTTCGCCGCACACAACTGGATTCGTTTTCTGGGCATTCAATCACGCACGATCGATTTTATCGATTCACAGGTTTTACTCCGCAGGAGTTGCGCGGAAAGCGTGTACTGGACGTTGGTTGTGGTGCTGGTCGATTCGCTGAAATTGCCCTGGCCGCCGGAGCACATGTCGTTGCGCTCGACTATTCCAGTGCCGTAGATGCGTGCGGCACAAACCACGCCGACAAGCCGCAGCTTGATGTTGTGCAAGGCGACGTTTACGCGCTGCCATTTGAATTTGCCAGTTTTGATTTCGTGTATTGTCTGGGCGTGCTGCAACACACACCCAATGTGCACGCTGCGTTCGCAGCGCTTCCGGCAATGCTCAAGCCAGGCGCAAAACTGGCCATCGATTTGTATCCCAAATTGCTGCGTAACGCGTTGTGGCCCAAATACTGGTTGCGACCGATTACCAGGCGCATGGATGCAGGCAAACTTTTTTCTCTCGTGGAGCGAATGGTGCCGGTGCTGCTTCCAATCAGTCTCGCAGTGGGAAGGCTACCCGTTGTCGGCCAGCAACTGAGAAAATTTTTGCCGGTCGTGAATTATGAAGGGGTGCTTCCACTTTCGCCGAGTCAGGTGAAGGAATGGGCAGTGCTCGATACGTTCGACATGTTGGCGCCCGCATATGACAATCCGCAAAACGTCGAAACCGTTCGCGAATGGTTCAATGCCGCTGGCCTTGTGAACGTTTTGGTTAAGCGGATGGGATTTGTCATTGGGCGTGGCGAGGCCAAAGCGCAGTCGTAGAGACGTTGAGGCGCGCTTTCTGTCACCGGGCGCCGGAGAAGTAAAGTTGAATCCGGATCCCCCTATCATTGGGCGCCGGTGAGCGGATATTAGACTCGACCGATGGTCGTATTGGCGTGCTTTCCAACAGGTGCGATTCACTTCCAATCAACTGGAGTACTCATGTCAAATCGCCTTTTTTCCGTGCAAGCACTTGCCGGTGCAACTCTGTTTTGCGCGTTGGCGTTCCCACTGGCTGCACAAAACGGAATGGGAAGCGCGAACAATCGATTGATTCGCTTTTCGGTGAGTGGTGGGGCAACGCTGCCATCGGGTGAATTCAAGAAGTTGCATGACATCGGGTTTCATGCCGACGGCGCGTTGATTCTGAACATTCCGGGATTTCCCGTTCGCATTC
>JBDUAX010000459.1:0-3785 GCA_040004455.1 Gemmatimonadaceae bacterium | reverse complement strand
ATACACGGCACCGATGAAACCGATGTCTGTTTTGCGATTTTCCTTTGGTGTCGAGTTGTAGACGTCGGGATTCAGTGCATGCGGCAGCGAGACAATGCGCGAGTGTTCAAGTTCGGAGTAGAGATACTGCGCGGCTTCAAACGTTAGTTGCGAGCAGACAACATCGGCCCGCGTGTCGCGCAGAAATGCGATTTTCTCCGCCATCAAATCGTATTCGTTGCCAATGAACGAAACGAGCGCCCCTTTGCGTTTTGCGAGCAATTCTGTCCAGGGAGCAATGTCTGTAACGTCATCACCCAGTGCGAGGTGCGACACGACAATCAGATCGAAGCTCTCGATGGCCATTGCGGCTTTCAGCACGTCGTGCGGACGATTGATATCGCAGTACATCACGTTGAGGCGCTTTGACGCCAAAAACGCGTTTCGCCAATCGATGCCGTACGACAGCGGAGCCCAGTAGTTTGGTGCGCTCGCCAGCGGCGACCACTCGATGTAGAGCGTGCGCAGCGGTTTGGGTGAGCGCGCTGGAGTGGAGTTTTCAGAATAGGAAATCATTACGCGGCGACCGCCGATGAATGCTCAGACGCTGTTGCTGCGTTCGCGCGAAGCTTTTCCGCGAGCTGATTGCGCACTTGCTGAAATCCTTCGTTGTTTGAATCGGCGTCGATAAGGTCATCGAGAGCCGCTATGGCAATTTCTGTTTGGCCGCGACCCATCGCGCGTTGCACGCGTTCAATGCGGGCGGTCATCCAGCGCTTGCCTGCAGGTGTTGATGTGGCCATGCGGCGGCGCGCATCGGCGCGCGAGTTCAGCGCGTCGTGGAAAAATTTGCGGTATTCTTCTTTTTTCTTTCCCCAGGTCCAATCGGGCAACACTGATTTCGAGGCCGCGATGCCCATGCCAATGCGTAGGGCGTCGTCGTCGCACAGAACGGTGACGGCAGCAGCGAATGCAGCGGCATCACGCGGAACGATGAATGCCTCAATACCGTGTCTCAGGAATTCCGGAACCGTTCCATTGTCAGTTGTGACAATGGCGCACGCTGACGCGGCCGCTTCGAGAATGGAGTTGTTGCTGCCTTCCGAGAGCGACGAGCACACGTACACATCGATGCTGCGATACCACTCCGCCATTTCGTCGAGGCTCAGATTGCGATCGGAGTAGCCGCAGAACACGAGTTCAACGCCGGACAGATCACCGAGTGGTTTGATGAACTCGTCGAAGCCCTTTACGGCAGTTTTGCGATTCCCGGCCCAGCCAACGCGCAGTTTGCGACCGGCAAGTGGTGCGCGTGGAGTTGGTTTGAAAATCGTTTCGTCGATGCCGTGCGTGATGTATTCAACTTCGGGCATCGACGCAGAGATTTCGCAAGCCAAACGCCTTGAGACGACGTGCGTTCGTTGAAATTGCGCGCGCAAATAGTTGCTGAGATTCTCAGGCGTCACTTTGTCCCACGACACGTGTGAACGAAGCGCCGTCACATATTTCCATGGCGATTCGATACTCGCCGTTGGTACGAGCCCGTACTCCAATGGATAGATCAGGTCCCAATCGTCTTCGTTATACGTTTGCGTATGGTACTGAACGGTGATGTCGAAATCGTCGGCGAGGAGTTGTTGCAGATAGCGCGCGTGACGCTCGAAAATCCAATTGGGAACGTCTGCGATAGCGAGAATGCGCGGGCGTTTTGCCGGCGCTTCCATGTCATTCGATTTTTTTGCTAATGCAGCCGGGAAAACATCAATGCGCTCTGCGCTCATCGAAACCGGTGGCGCGGCAATCTTGCGTTCAGCGGCTTGGCGCATCCACTCCTCAAGCACGAGCAATACCCACACCGGACCGTGACGTCCCTGCGACAGCAAGTCGCGCGCGGCGCCAGTATCAAACAGCGAACGCAAATGCGAATCGCTACCCAGCAGTCTTTGTTCCACCTGCTGCCGTGCTTCGCCATCAACGCCAAACCATTTCGCCAGCGGTACCGCAAAGCCCTGCTTCTTGCGATGCAGAAACGGGTCGGGAAACCAGCGCGACAGCAGTTTTTTGAGCAGGTGCTTACCGGTGAGTTCACCATATGGGTCAACTCCAACGTTCACACGTTCAGGCATTTGCGTGAGCAAGTTCCAAACGTTGACATCGATTAGTGGCGTTCGTGTTTCGAGCGAATGCGCCATGCTCGCGATATCAACCTTCGTGAGAATGTCATTCGGCAAATACGTCATCGCGTCGAGATATTGCACGCGCTGCACGACGCCGAACTCCCGCGCTTCGGTCCACGCCTGTTCGAAACTCTCGATGGGTAGCATTGTGCGACCGCGTTGTTCGCCCGCCCACAATCGCTGGCGCGTATTTGGATCGCAGTATTGAATGAACTGCTGCCAGTTGTTAACCGATGGTCGGCTCACGTGCGGTTCTCCCTTTTGAGAGACCCATTGCAACCAGGCCATGTGCGAGTGATAACCGGCCATGCCCTCATCGCCGCCGTCACCCGTCAAAACTGTTTTTACTTCCTCGGCCGCGACGCGAGCAACGGCCATGGTCGCAACGGCCGAACTATCGCCAAATGGTTCACCGTAGTGGCGCACCAATTCTGGCAATGATTGGAGCGCGTTGACCTCAACTATTTCACAGCGGTGACGCGTTCCCAGTTTTTCTGCGGCTTGTGCCGCCCACGGTGATTCGTCGTGCGCGGGATCGCTAAAGCCAATGCTGAACGTTCGTATCGGTTGGGTTGATAATTTCGATGCGAGTGCGACGACTGCGGTCGAATCCAACCCTCCCGACAAAAACGCTCCAACTGGTACATCGGACACGAGATGCGCCCGGACTGAGTCCGTCAGTGTCGCGTCGAATTCTTCGAGCCACTGTTTGTCGCTACGGCGTTCGTCGCTGTTGAACTCAGGGCGCCAGTAACGCGATGGCGAATGCACGCGGCCATCGTAGTCGACACTCATTACATGTGCGGGGGGCAACTTGCGCGCTTGTTTGTAAATGGTGCGCGGTGCCGGGATGTATTGCAGCGCGAGATACTCATCAATCGCGCGAACATCCAGCTCCAACGAAGTATCGGCGAGGGTATGAAACGCCTGCAGTTCTGATGCGAACGCAAACCAACCGTCCTGTTCAAGATAAACAAGTGGCTTAATACCAAATTGATCGCGCGCGAGAAACAGTCGATGACGACGTGTGTCGTTGATGGCAAACGCGAACATGCCGCGCAGGCGACGCACACAATCATCACCCCACTCTTCGTACGCGTGAACGATTACTTCGGTATCTGACTGTGTTTTGAATTGATGGCCGCGCGATTGCAGCGTGCTTCGCAGTTCTTTGTAGTTGTAGATCTCACCGTTAAACGAAATCCAAACGCTGCCGTCTTCATTGGAGAGCGGTTGCGCGCCGGCTTCGATATCGATGATTGAGAGCCGGCGATGCGCGATGGCGACCGGACCGTGCACATGCACCCCTGCGCCATCCGGACCGCGATGCCGTTGGGCGTCGGCCAGGGCCACTGCTCCCGCGCGGAGGCGTTCTGCAGGAAAAGGAGCGAGGATGCCAGCGATACCACACATGGTTCAGCGATCTTCAGTGGAGGGAACGCGCAGAAGGACGCGCGAAGATCATTCGCGATGAGGCGGAAGGTCTCACCACCCATAAGCAGGATTGGTGCCATAGCTAAGTAATGTCATTGCAATAGCTTACAAAATATCAGAGGCGTGAATCTGGCGATTTCTGTTCCCGTCGGCAGGAATTGCCGCGCAGAATTCGCCTTTCCGGCCTTGAGACGC
>JBDUAX010000458.1:0-3792 GCA_040004455.1 Gemmatimonadaceae bacterium | reverse complement strand
TCACGAACAGCAATGTGCTGTTCGGAGAAATACAGACTGTCATCCATAAATCAGAGAAGCTTTTAAGTGTGTTTAACGCGCGATCGCGAACGGGCGGGTTTGGCCGGTGTTCGCGGTGAGGGATCCATAGCGATGCCAAGGCAACGGTCGCACGAGTCGCAGGTTGGACGCGCCTCAGGATCACCGAAATAGCGCAGGACGAACGCCCGACGGCAACTTCGAGTTTGTGCGTAACGCTGAACTGAATCAAGACGAGCAAGATCGGCCTGACGTCTCCGCTCCAGAGCCTGCCAGTCTACGGGCAGCCACGCCGGGTCGTTGCTTTGTGGGTCAAGACGAAATCCGCCACCAACTCGCGCCACAGTTAAGTACTGCTCGGCCTGGAGTTTCTCGAGGATTGGCATGATGGCGTAACTGCCGCCGAATTCACGCGGAAGAGTGTCGAGGTCGATCGACGCACCCTCTTCGAGGCGCTTGCCCGCTACGCGCCAGAGTGCGCGCAGCACCTCGCGATCATGCGCGCGTTCGCCGTCGAGTGAGCTGGTGATGCGCGCGGGAGTTGCCATCAGGCGAATCCATACTCGGCCCATTGATGGTGCTTCAAGGGTCAATGCACCTGCTGACGCAAGTGCTCGCAATGCCGCGCTCACTTTTCGATCGCCAACTTTGGGAGGAACGCGAGCTGTCAGATCTTCGAGTGAAAGCGCTGCCAGTCCCGTTTCCCTTCCCTCATTTCGAAGCACTTTCCAAACACGTTCAATTGTGTCGCGGTCGGGGTGCGCATTTTGAATGAAGAATTCGTGCGTGAAGCGATCGGGGTACATGTGCAGCAACACGCACGTTGACGGCTTGCCGTCACGCCCAGCGCGTCCTGCTTCCTGATAGTACGACTCGAGTGTGCCGGGCATGGCGTGATGCACAACCAATCGAACATCGGGCTTGTCGATTCCCATGCCAAATGCGCTCGTTGCAACAATGACGCGCGCGGATTCCTTCATGAATGCATCTTGTGCGCGACGACGCAGATCTTCATCAAGACCAGCGTGATAGCCCACGGCCCTCACCTTGTTTCTCACCAGCACTGCGGCAATTCGCTCGACCGCTTTGCGAGTGGGTGCATAAACAATTGCGGGCCCGGGTGCTTCGCGTAACCACTGAACTGATGCCTTGTCTTTCTCGACTTGCGTTGGCGTAGAGACAACGTGATACGTGAGATTGATGCGATCGAATCCACCAACGACGACTTCTGCGTTGTGCAACTTTAATTGTTTGACGATGTCGTCTCGAACTTGCGGTGTTGCGGTCGCAGTGAGTGCAACTGTTTGTGGTTGCAGCAGCCGTTGGCGAATGACTCCGATGCGCCGATATGATGGGCGAAAATCGTGCCCCCATTCACTGATGCAATGCGCTTCGTCGACGGCGAGCATGGCGATTCCAATCGCCAACAATTTATCGACAGTGCGACCGGCTTCCATACGCTCCGGTGCGAGGTACAGGAGTTTGAGTTCGCCGTCCCGTGCGCGCGCCATGCGGTTTGCAACTTCGGCGCTACTAAGCGTGCTATTGATAAACGCTGCGGGAAGACCGCGACGTTCCAGCGCGTCAACCTGGTCCTTCATGAGCGAAATGAGTGGCGACACGACCAGTGTGAGCCCCTCGCGCATTATTGCGGGCACCTGAAAGCACAGCGACTTGCCACCACCCGTTGGCAGCACAATGAGCGAATCGCGACCGGCGAGTACCGCCTGCACTGCCCGAATTTGCGGCGGGCGAAAATCGGGATAGCCGAACTTGTCGCGCAGGAGATTGCGCGCCTCGTCGATATTGCCAAGCGATGCGCGCGGGCTCGTTACGGACATACCGAATAGGTAGCGAAGGGTAACGCTACAGACAACGACAATTTATTGCGACCTTTGCGTTTTGTTGCCGGATCACTCTGGCAAACAAAAGGGCCATCCGGTTGGAGGCCCTTTGAAGAACGACGTTACGTTCGGCGGCGACTTGCAGCCGGCAATGCCAGCGCTCTACACGGCTCTTGAAAAATGTCCGCGTGTGAATTCACCATGCAACATGCGGCGCGTTCGAGAGAGGTCCACCTCATTCCCCGTGACGAGTGAAGTCAACAAGTCGCGATAATGGGAGGTAACCTCAGCGACCGGATCGCCCGGCACATTGAACACGATTTGATATCCGCGAATCTGGTTTCGCCACAATGAAGAGAGGTACTCAGCGCCATCGATGGGACGCGAATGCAGCAGGCGATTACGACAAGCGGAGTCGGTCGCCACCGGAAACGTGTAGCCGGCCGGATCGGTGAGTGAAACGTTCACGTGCTTCTGTACGCAAAGGTCACGACAAGTTGTGGGCACGCGATCGAATGCAGCTGACAATACGCAGTGTTCAATGGTCATGCCTTCCGTCCGACCGTACACCAGCACATCAAATCCGCGGCCGCCAAACGGTGCGACAAGGTCTCCGATTTCGCCAAGCGTAAGCTCGACCGATGCGACGATGCGCTTCGCACCCAACTCAAACAGGAACGACGCGGAGTGCGGATTGAACACGTTGGCTGCGTAGTCGGCCGTAACGTCTCGGCCAAGCGCGCTCTGTTCAGCGACCAGACCGAGGTGTCCTGACAACAGCGGCAGGCCGAGGTCGAGCCACTTGTTGATGTCCTTTCGCTCTTCGGGGCGCACGATCGTGGGCGTTCGAAGCCTGAGGGCAACGCCCCGGTCAATCAGTTCGTCGTGCAACGCGCGAATGCGAGCCAATGGGAGTGGCGGATGACGCAGAAAGGGATCGAACACAACTTCCGTTGCGCCATTCTTGGCCGCGAGTTTCGCATGCTCGATGTTGAACACGCTCACGTTCAATGAGAACGGCGCAGATTGGGCGAACGCAGGTGGAACGCTGACGCTACGGTTTGCCAATTGAATGGCTGCCTCACGAGACGCTTCAACTGATGCCGATACCCAACCTGCCTGTTCATCAAGTGACGCGATTGCTTCCTGACGCAAGCGATTCAGCTCGCTGACCGGAAGGAAAAGTCCGCTGGACAAACCCTTCACATCAACGCTGCCGAGCTGAAATGAGGTTTCGCCAAGCCGGCCGAGTTGTTCGCGAAGTTGCGTGTAGTCGAGCGCGCGCTTGCTGGCTGGTGCGAGTGCTACCTGACCGGTAACGGTGACGCTGCTGCTCTCGGTTGACCAAATGAGCTTGAGCGGTGCCCCTGCGCTGCCAAATGCGCGCACATCGACTCGTGTGCGACGCTTCTCGGGAACGGCAACACCTACAAAGCTTTCCTGCGCAGTTTGCATCAATGTTGCGTCGAAAGTGCGCACGACGCGCCAACCATCTGCCACACGAATGCGCGTTGAAAGCGCCTGCCGATACACGCCGTTCATCACATCGAGCGTGCGGACCGCAGTCACCGTGCAGCCAATATTGGCCGAAGCCCCTTCGATGTTTTCTTCAAAGCCAAGTCCATCGCCGACGGCAATTGGCGACGTAACTTCAACGAGAATGTCACTGCCTTCGCGACCGACGACGGTGCCAAGCAAGCGTCCGCGATTGTCAGGTTGGTCGCGCGTGATGTAGTCACGCCCTGCCCGGCCGCCGTACATACCGCCGGTAAACCCGCGACTGAAAATTTGTACCAGGGGAACGACTTCGTCGGTCGGGGGCGGTGCGTCTTCACCGCGCTTCAAGCGATCAAGCCATTCGCGATAGGCGTGCGTCACAGTCGCAACGTATTCAGGTTTCTTCTTGCGCCCTTCAACCTTGAGTGTGCCC
>JBDUAX010000457.1:0-3797 GCA_040004455.1 Gemmatimonadaceae bacterium | reverse complement strand
CCGGCACCGTCGCTGGATGCAACACCGACACCAACTGCTCCGCATTCCGATACGGCAACGGACGCAACACGACCGCGTCAAGCACCGTGTAAATCGCGGTCGTTGCGCCAATGCCAAGCGCTAACGTCGTCAACGCAATCAATGAAAATGCCGGCGTTCGCAACAACACGCGAGCCGAGTGTCGCAACTCACTCCACAACATGCTCACGAATTCAAAGCGATGCGTAGCGCGCATGGTATCCTCGTCAATTTTTCGGGTGGATTGCCAATACTTGTCGTAGTCGCCAAATCGAGTTTGCACTTCCCGCTCCGCACTTGCGCGCGACATGCCGCTTTCCATCAACTGCTCAACGCGTCCGTCAATGTGAAAACGAAACTCATCGCGCAACTCGCGATCGATTTGCTGTCGTGACACCGGCAAACGAAAGACGCGGCGCACTCGCTCCCAGCCATTCACGTCGTGTTTCAAGTGGCACCATTCGCCGCGATGACTTGTCCAACCGCTTTCGTGTAGCGATTCCAGCGCCCCAATTCCGCGGCCAGTTGCGAGCGACCCGCTTTCGACAATCGATAGTATTTCGCTTTGCGGTTGTTCTCGGTCATCCCCCACTCTGCATCGAGCCAACCCTTGGCTTCGAGACGGTGCAACGCGGGATACAGCGAGCCCTCTTCAATTTGCAGACTGTTCTGCGTGGTGTTTTCAATCCAGCGAAGGATGCCGAGGCCGTGCATGGCGCCCCAGCTTAGGGTGCGAAGAAGAATGAGATCGAAGGTGCCGCGCAGGAGATCGAGTTCGGAGTTGGGCATGGGCTCTCACCTAGGGTTCATAGGTGAGACAAGATCATTGCGAAATTGGTTTGGAGGAAGGAGTCGGCCGGACTACAACGAAAAAGCCCGGAGTCTCTGGAGAGATTCCGGGCCTCGTCAGTCGATCACTTTTATCGCGTCGGGCGCCCCGGCGGCGTCGGCCCTTCAAACACTTCCTTGTTCTTCTGAATGGCCGAACGCAGTTGCACCGGCACGTCCTCCTCCGGAAAAATCGCGGTCACCGGACACTCGGGCTCGCACGCTCCACAGTCAATGCACTCATCAGGATGAATAAACAGCTGCTCGGGTCCTTCATAGATGCAGTCAACAGGACACACGTCAACGCACGACTTGTCCTTGACGGAAATACAGGCTTCGGTAATGACGTATGGCATGTGTCTTATCTCGTGACGGACGCGCTGCCCAGCGAACGCATGGGCGTGGCGAATGATAGTGACCCGATGATTGCTGCAACAACCCTTGCAAACCCCCTACACAACTTCGCGGCGACCAGTCGGTGCTCGCAAAATGCGCGTTGGCGCAATCAACGCCACGGCGGTGTGTTGCCGCGCTTGAGCTCCGGATTTTCTCGATACAGCGTAAATGTCCGTCCAATTACCTGAATGACTTCGGCGCCCATCTGGCTGGCGATTTCGTTCGCAGCGTCCCTGGCTGAGAGTTCGCCCGCCTGTGCAACCTGGGCCTTCACCAACTCGTGCGTGCGCAGAACGTCATCCAGGCTCTGCAGCAAAGCCGGGGTAAGTCCGGCATGCCCAACATGTACGTTCGCCTTTAAATGATGTGCTTCCGCGCGCAACGCAGCACGGTCCTTCCCTGTCATGCTCATTTCTTACGGCCGTCGAAGGCAAAAAAAGTATATGGATTGATGGGAGGTCCATCCCACCACGCGCGACCCGCGCCGCGCTTCATCACCTGAAAATGCAAGTGCGGCGCATCGGGGGAAGCATTTCCGGTACTGCCAACGTAGCCGATCACTTCCCCTCTCGCGACGGTATCTCCAACTGCAAGCCCCTCGCGATACCCACGCAGGTGCGCATAGTAATAGACAAATTGCGCACTCAGATCGCTTGCGTAGATAATGATGCCGCCGAGTGGAGTGGTGGACAGTCGGCCAATGACCTCGTCGTCTGCAGCGATTACCGGCGTACCGGATCCCGTCAGCAAATCGATGGCGCGGTGACTGCGATCCTTGTCGCGCGGATCGGTATAGGCGTCGCGCAGCCCTTCCCGACTGAATCCGTGGACTGGCACCATGAGACGGTGCGCCCACAGTGCATCCAGATCGGAGTCGGTAATACCCCCTTCCATTGGTTCACGATATTCTGGCCGCGGCGGCAATTTGACAGCGCGCCCTCGGGAATCGACGACCCGTGCTGGTGAACCCGAGGCTCTTGGTGCCTCAGGTGCGAGCGACGGCTTTTGATGTGTACACGCAGCGAGGAAAAGGACCCCCGCCGCCGAAAGATTAGCCGTTCGCCGGCGCAATTCCGAAGTACGGACTTAGAAAAACGAGCAGCTCGTCGACCGTATGGACTTGTCCTTTGACTGCGTCAAGATCGTGTGCGTTTGGCAAACGTGCGCCCGCCTTATCGGCAATAACCAGCACCGCGTCTTCGAGATCGAGATCGGCCAAGCCGTACACGCGCTGCAGATTGTCGGTTGGCAGCACTTCATAATGCACGTTGGCCGCGGCGTCCCGCTCAGCCAGGTAATGGTAGGTTGCACTCAAGAGCATGTCCGAGAACCCACGACCCATGTACGCCTGCCGAAATCGCGTCAGGCCGTCGCGCTCGTGCGAGTCGCGGCTGGCCTTCCGGGAGCGAATTAGCACGCCGATGCCGACGCCAAACACGAGCAGCGCGAGTACGAGAGTCAGTTTCAAAAAGAAGTGCCTCCGATCGGGGCAGGATGGATCGGTGGAGCAAACAGGAGTTGCGTTGGCGAGGCAGCGGCGCCGTCGCTCGACCAAGTCAATTGCTGCAGCAGGAATACAATAACACGCCTATCGTGTGTAGCGACACAGAGTTCTGCAGTAATTCGATATAAAGCAATATTTCGATCAGGGCAAATACGATACCTTTGGAAAATCTTTCGTCAACGCTTTTGTTGACGTAATCGCCGCGACCCGAGTAAGTTTGTCGGCATGCAGGATGTTTCGGTGTCGCTTGGTGGCTATCGTGGGGTAAGGGCGGAATTGCTGGTCGTGCTTAAAAAGGCGCAACCGGTGACCGCTCATGAGTTGGGTGCCCAGTTCGGCCTGACCCCGAACGCGCTGCGCCGATACCTCAAGGTTTTGGAAGAGGATGGGCTGGTAAGCTATCGCCGTATTGTCCGCGGCCTTGGGGCGCCTGTTTATGCCTTCTCGCTGACCGAATCGGGTGAAGCGCTTTTCCCTCGCACGTACGCATCGGCGCTGACCACCTCGCTTACCGCATTACGCGAAGCGCGCGGCAGCGACGCCGTTCGCGAAGTCTTCTCAAAAGAATGGGCTGCGCTTTCGGCCGATGCCGCCCCGCTCATGAAGTCGCTTCCGTTGTTGGAACGCACGGCATTGATGGCGGAATTGCTCACGTCACGCGGTTACATGGCCGAAGCGGTGAGTGAGCCCGATGAACATTCTCACGAAATATCGAACGGCACGTCGCACGAGGTTGCGATCGATGACGAGGGTGTCACGACGCTTCGACTTTTCAATTGCAGCATGCGCGAAATCGCCGAGAAATTTCCCGAGGCGTGTGAGGCCGAAGCGCAGTTTGTTTCGGAGATGTTGGGAGTTCCAATGTTCCGTCGCGCGCATCAACTGCGCGGATGCAGGACCTGCGAATACAGTACACGCGCGTTATCAACGCCGTGTTGTGGAAGACATACAGAATCAAACAACGACCCAAGCAGCGCACACAACGTGAAGTTGGCCGAGGAAAAGGTATGAGGGCCCTATGAGTACAACAATCGAAACACTCGTTAATCGC
>JBDUAX010000076.1:0-12861 GCA_040004455.1 Gemmatimonadaceae bacterium | reverse complement strand
GCATCAGCTACTGCCTTGCCTTGTGGGTCGAGAATTCCGCGACGCGGAACGATGTACAGTGCAATGCGGTAACGCGTCATGCCTTTGGATCCTTTGAGTCAGTGGCAGGAGAGGGTAAAACGGAATTTGGTCTTGCATTGCGGTGACGACGGCGGCGTTTGCCAATTGGCGTAACAGCGACCGACTTCATTTGCTTATGGCTATGTTCCTCAAGCAGATCATCGTCATCGTCGTCATCGAATTCGTCGCGCGTAGTACCGCGCTCCATAAGTCCGATTAACACAGTTCGTCCAAGTCCGTAGATGACGTAACCCATCCACGCGGGGAAGAAGAACTGCTTCGGCAAGAAGATGACCCCTGCAAATATGCCAACCACCAGGCTCGTTCCGAGAATGCCTTTGATGGTCTTAAAGCCAACCGTTGGCACTTTCGCGTACTGCACGTTGCTGATCATCAACATGCCAAGACCAAGCATGACAAAGCGCATGGACTGATGCCACGGCAGATTGCCAATCATCGTTTCGTTGTACAGCGGCGTTTGGCTGAACCAGTAATACGTGGCGAGCGCCATTCCAGCGGCCGGGCTGGGAAGGCCGGTGAAGTACTTGTCCCCTTTGCCGGCTTGCTCAACATTGAAGCGCGCCAATCGAATAACAGCGCACGACGTATAGATGAAACAGAAGATCCAATCCCAACCGTCTTTGTTTAGCACCGCGAAATACATGATGAATGCAGGCGCAGTGCCGAACGAAATTGCGTCAACGAGCGAGTCGAGCTGCTGACCGAAAAGACTACCGGTTTGCGTGGCCCGTGCAATTTTGCCGTCGAGCGTGTCGAATGCAGCGGCGATTACAATGTACAGAGCAGCTCTGTCAAACTCGCCGCGCGCCGCTGCGACAATCGCAAAGATGCCAAAGAACAGGTTGCCGAGCGTGAAGCCGTTTGGCAGCGTCGACGAAACACGCCTGTTTTTCTTCAGTCCGTTTCGAAGTCGCTGGCGAACCGGATCGTTATTCACGCGCTTGGTAAATCGGCGACGACGGTGACACCTGCGACTGTATAATCGCCAAGTTTCATGCGCAATTTTGACGTAGGCGGCAGCAACAAGTCGACAGGTGAACCGAATCGAATGAAGCCCATGCATGATCCCTGAACAGCCTGATCGCCATTCTTTGAAGCGGTGATGATGCGACGCGCAACGAGGCCGGCAATTTGTCGTGTGAGAATCCGATGCGGGCCACTGACGATGCCAACCGATACCTGCTCGTTGTCCTCACTACTCGATTCCGTCACGGCATTAAGAAATTGTCCGGCCTTTCGATAGACATACTGCACTGCGCCCGTCACTGGATACCGATTTACGTGCACGTTAAACACGTTACTGAAAATCGAAACGCGAATGGCAGGCCTGTTTACGAATGTCGGTTCATCGATATTCGTAATAAGAACTACGCGTCCGTCGGCGGGAGTGATCGCAACGTTTGCGCCGCGCTCGCCTTTACGTTCGGGATCACGGAAAAAATACGCGACAGACACTGCAACGATCGTTAGCACAAGCGCCAACAACCAAAGCGGCCACGAGCGCAGTCGAAGCGCAAGCGCGAACGCAATAGCTGCCAGTGCCGCTGCGCCCAGAATGAACGGATAACCCTCGCGAGCAAACATCAATTCGCACCCAGTGTTGTGAGATCGAGTGGCTTGCCCGTTATGAGTCGGTAGGCTTCGCGATACCGCACACTCGTTGCATCAATCACTTCGTGAGGCAGCGTCGGCGCCGGTGCTTCACCGTTCCAACGACCCGCACGCCGCTCTCCGTCGAGCCAATCGCGCAAAGGCTGCTTGTCAAAACTCGCCTGACCGCGCCCAGGCGTGTATTTCGCTGCCGACCAGAAACGCGAACTGTCTGGGGTGAGCACTTCGTCAATCAAAATCAACCGGCTGTTGTGCCAACCAAATTCAAACTTGGTATCCGCGACAATGATGCCGTGTTTGGCCGCCGTGTCGCGACCAAACTCGTAAATCGTACGCGCCAGAGTTTCGAGTTGGTTCGCCACATCATCGCCAACTTCTTTCCGCACCTGCGTGATGGTGATGTTTTCGTCGTGACCACTCTCAGCTTTTGTCGCTGGGCTGAAAACAGACGGAACCAACCGGTCAGATTCCTTCAGGCCGACCGCCAATGCTTCACCCGCAAGTGTACCGCTCACTTTGTATTCTTTCCAGGCAGAGCCTGAAATGTAGCCACGTATTACGCACTCAATGGGCACAACGTCCGCGTGCACGCACAGCATCATGCGTCCGGCGAGACTTTCGCGATACTCGGCAATGGCTGGAACACGTTTGATGATTTCATCGGTGTTGGCGCTGACCAGGTGATTCGGTACGCGATCGGCAAGCTGTGACAACCACCACGCCGTTAGCTGCGTGAGCACTGCTCCTTTATAAGGAATCGCTTCGTTCATCACGACATCGAATGCGCTGATGCGGTCGGTCGTAACGAGCAGCAGAAGATCTTCGCCCACGGCGTATACATCACGTACTTTGCCGCGACGAACCAGTGGCAGTGGCAAGTCCGTAGTCTTGAGCGCTGTACCAGTCATGGAAACACTCATACCCGAATGGCATCGACATGATGCTCAACAGATTGTGCGTCGAGCCACGGCTGCACATGCTCCGCAATGAACTCATCGACTTGCGCTGGCGCACGTCCGACAAATCGCGACGGCTCGGCCGCGGCTTGCAAATCAGAGAGCGGCACTCCAAAGGCCGGGTCGGCCGCCAGACGTTCGAGCATGTCGTTGTGCGGAGCGCCGTCTTTCACGGCCGCGGATGCGGCCATGCTGTGGCCACGAATAATCTCATGCGCAATCTGTCGATCACCACCGGCGCGAACGAATCGCACGATCAATTCCTCGGTGGCCATAAACGGCAACTCATCATCAACGCGGCGACGAATGCGGGCCGGATGCACTTCGAGTCCGGCGGAAACGTTTTGCATCAACATGAGAATGGCATCGGTCGCGAGAAACGACTCCGGAATTGCAAGACGACGATTGGCGGAATCATCGAGCGTGCGCTCAAAATACTGAACGGCGTGTGTCTGATTGGCGTTTGGTTCCAGCGACAAGACAAAGCGTGCAAGCGCTGCAATTCTTTCGGAACGCATTGGGTTGCGTTTGTACGCCATTGCAGACGAACCAATCTGTTCTTTCTCAAATGGCTCTTCGATTTCGCCAAATGCCTGCAGCATGCGTATGTCGCCGCTGAACTTTGAGGCCGACGCTGCAACGCCGGACACCACGTCGAGAACCTGCGCGTCAATCTTACGCGAGTACGTCTGTCCGCTCACGGGAATCGACGCTGAAAATCCCATCAGGGCAGTAACCATTCTATCGAGCTGTCGCACCTTGGCGTGATCACCATCGAACAAACTGAGAAAGCTCGCCTGCGTTCCTGTTGTTCCTTTCACGCCGCGAAAGGGCAGGGTCTTCTCGCGATGTTCGATATCTGCAGCATCAATCAACAGGTCCTGCATCCACAACGTCGCGCGTTTGCCGACTGTTGTTAGTTGCGCCGGTTGCAAGTGCGTGTAGCCGAGCGCGGGTACATCACGCCACTGCTGTGAAAATTTGGCCAACGCCGTCATAATGCGTGCGATTTTCTCACGCAGCAATCCAAGCGCTTGCCGCATCAAGATCAATTCGGCATTGTCGGTAACGTAACAGCTGGTCGCACCAAGATGAATGAATTTGCGTGCGGCCGGAGCAACATCACCAAATGCATGAACGTGCGCCATGACGTCATGGCGAAAGCGACGCTCGTATTCTGCGACTGCCTTGAAATCGATGTCGTCGAGATGCTCGCGCATTTGCGCGATCGCATCAGCGGGAATGTCGATTCCCAATTCGCGTTGAGATTCGGCCAGCGCCAGCCACAAACGTCTCCACAATCCGTAGCGCGTTTGCGCGCCCCACAACTTGAGCATTGCGGGAGATGCATAGCGTTCGGAAAGCGGTGAAGAATAGCTATCGTGTGACGACACAGAATATCAGCGCAGTGAAAATGAAGGAGTTTGCATCAAACGCCGGCCGCGTTCAAAGACCAAAATGATTGGTCCGCGCGAACCGTAGGCGCTTACTGTTTTCGATGCGGCGTCGGCCGACGTGACTACTGTGTTGCCTACCCGCACAATGACATCGCCAGCCTGCAACCCGATCAGGTCCGCAACGCGATCTGAAACCCTGTAGACGAGTGCACCACCATTTGAAATAATGCCGCGCTCCTGCTTGATCGATTCCGTCAGCGTGATCAGTTCAAGCTCTTTTGAAAACACTGCAACTTTTTCTGCACCAACTTCGGGTTCGTCCGCAATTGTCAGGTTCATAACCAGGTTGCGTCCGCTGCGTCTCAGCGTAACTGGCAACGTCTCGCCAACACGTAAGTCGAGCAGGCGCGCCTCCCAGTCGAATGAATTGCGAACGATGCGCGTTCCCGCCTGCACAATTTGATCGCCAATTTGCACACCAGCTGTCGCGGCCGGTGAACCTGGCACAACGCGACCGACAACCGCGCCCACTGTTGCTGCTTCGCGCGCACTTTGCACATCATTCGCCTGCAAACGCAAACCAACCCACGGCTGGCGCACCGCGCCATGATCGAGCAAATCCTGCGCAATGCGTTTCGCTCGGTCAATAGGAATTGCAAAGCCCAACCCAATTGAACCACCAGTTGGCGAGTAGATCGAGCTGTTCACGCCGATCACTTCACCGAGCGCGTTAACCAACGGACCGCCGGAGTTTCCCGGATTGATTGCCGCGTCGGTTTGAATCATGTCAACGTAAACGCCACCGATTTCATTGCGCCCTGCGAGATTTCGCCCAACGGCACTCACGACGCCAACCGAAACACTTGGTTCGCTATTGCCAAGTACGAAACCAAACGGATTACCGATAGCAATTGACCATTCGCCGACGAGCAGGTCTGAAGAAGTACCGAGTGGCGCAACCGGAAGATTTTTCGCTTCGATTTTTACGACGGCGAGGTCATTCGTTTCATCAACGCCGAGTACTTTGGCGGGATATGACGTGCCATCGCGCATGGCGACGGAAACTTTTGATGCGCCAGCGACAACGTGAGCATTGGTAACGATCACACCGTCAGTGCGGATTATGAATCCCGAACCGATACCGGCATTGCGCCGCTGTCCACTGTTCTGGCCGCTGAAGTATTCGAACATGTCAGCGGGAACGCGCTCAACACTTTCAGTTTGCACAGTCACTACCGCGCCTGCCACGCGCTCAACGGCAGTTGTAATTGCGGTGCGACGCGAAGAACTGATTGCAGGAGCAGTCACTAACGGCGGCGCAGCTTGTGTACGCGCTTGCGCGTCGGACGGTGCGGGACTCGCACTCTCACATCCGACTATGAAGAGCGTCGCAGCGCACAGGCACGACGATGAAAGTTTCTTCACGATTGCGGAAGGTACAGGTCAGACGGATAGAACACGCGCCTGAGCGTGAGACCACGCGAGGGCGCGAGCGAACTCGTGTCGAGATTGTCGGGTGCCGTTAACAGCCGCGCGATGGTGCCACGCGGCCTACGGCCTTGTCCTACGTCAATTAGCGTCCCAACCAGGAAACGAACCATGTGATGGAGGAAGCGGTTTGCCTCGATTTCGAACTCCCAGCGGCCCTCGTGACGCGTCCATCGTGCTTCGCGAATGATGCAACGATGGTCATCACCAATGGGCGCCGTGCGTATCACAGCAAACGCTCGAAACGTGTGTTCCCCCAACAAGACTGCACTTTCTTCCACCAATGCCTCCCCGTTTATGGGGTATGGCACGCTCCACTCATAGCGGCGGCGGAAAGGAGACTTCGCCGCCTCATCCGTTCCAACAAGATAACCGTATCGCCGCGCAGTTGCGCTGAATCGCGCATGAAAATTCGGCACCATTTCGTGCGATTCAGCAATCCAGATGTCATCCGGCAGAAGGGCATTGAGCGCTCGCCGAATGGCGGACGCCGTCCACCGTTTGGGGAGCTTGATACTGGCCCCTTGTCCGATCGCATGGACGCCCGTATCGGTGCGTCCGGCGCCGGCAACAGGAACCGCTTCACCTGTAATTCGAGTGAGGGTCGACTCGATCTCCCCCTGCACGGTCCGCGTCTCGGCTTGCCGTTGCCAGCCCGAGAATCGCCCTCCGTCGTATTGCACAATGAGCAGGAGGGTGTGGGTATCCATGAGAGGGGCAAGCTAACCACGAGATCGGTGCGCCTTCAAGCGGATTGATTTCACAGAATTTCAACAGAACTGCGTTTCGATTTTCGACATCTTGACGGTGCCGTTTGTCAGTGCAGGTCGGCACTTTCCACAGTCATTGCAGTTGGCCCGCACTTCACTTCATGCCGCCTCGCTCACTCGCTTCGCTGGCTCATGCCCTGGGCGCTTCGTCAGATCTTGACGGAGCGATGATTGCGCTGGGCGATTGCCTCGCCGAGCTCGATCGTGGTGCGGCGATAGCGTTGCTCAAGTACGACGCGCGAAAAGAGATGTTGCGCGAGCGATTGACCCCCGCGAATGGCACCGTCGTGCACAGCATGATGGAAACCACATTCGATCATCTGCCAGAACCAACACGCCAGAAGGTGGCGGCTGGTGGGCAGTTCGTCGAATTGAATGACAAGTCGGCCGATTACGCGCGATTGTTTGGATTTGTCACGTCAATGGACGGCGGGTTGCTGTCGCTTCGCGGACTGCGCGTGGAAGGCATGCTGGAAGCCGTGCTTGCGCTCTACGAGCCTCGGAAGATTTTCGGAACGCGCACGGCGGAGCGGTTGGCGCCCGCTCTGGCGCTGTTCGACCTGGCGTTCAATCGAATTGCCGAACGCGAAGCTCGCGAAGAAGCGGTGCGAACGCTTGAAGACGTCACGCAACGCGTGCATGGCGAGTATGTGCGGCGACTTGGCGCACTCGAAGCAGAATTGCGAACGGCGCGCGATACGCCGCGCGGCAATGCATCGTTTGCACCCGCAGAAACTGTCGCGCTGCAGGCGGACGTTGCTCGCGCGCACGAAGAAGCACGTCGCGCCTCACGGAAGGCAGAATTGGCGGATCAACAACTGACCGCGGCAGTCGGTCAGCTGGAGCAGGTGCATGTTGAGTTGCATCGACGCAGCGAGGCGCTGCGTCAGCGCACGCGCACACTGTACCTGATTGATCGCGTGTTGACGCTCGACGCTGAAACACGAAGCCCACAGCAGCTCGTGAACGGATTGCTGGCGCTCGTGGGCGATGACATGCAAACGCAGCGCTGCTCACTCATGCTGCAGGCGCCGGAACCCGATCAACTGTATCTGGCGGGAGCACGCGGAATCGGACCGAATATTGTTGTCGGCATGCGCATTCGCCTTGGGGAAGGTGTTGCTGGACGCGTTGCGGCCGCTCGGCAGCCGCTGCTCGTGCAGGATGTGAAGGAAGCGTCACAGCATCCGTTGCTGCGTGATCAGTACTTCACATCGGGAAGTTTTATCAGTTTTCCACTCGTGTACCACGACGTGCTCGTGGGTGTGTTGAACCTGACGAATCGCGCGCAACGGGGCGTGTACACCGAAGAAGATGTTGAACGCGTGCGACTGCTGGGGCTCGTTATTTCACTCGTTGCTTCGCAAAACAGATTACCCGAACGCGTTATCGAGGAAATCGCTGTTGGCTGACGCAATTCTTTCCGCAATTCGTCGTCTGGCCGCTCGCGAGTCGCTCGATTCTGCAACGATCACCAAAGCGTTTGCCGAGATCATGCGCGGCGAAGGAACGTCGGCTCAAGTTGCTGCGTTGCTGATGGCGCTGCGCGTGAAAGGGGAAACGCCTTCGGAAGTGGCGGGAGTGGTGCGCGCAATGCGTGATGCGATGCACGTACTTCCCGCCAGTGAACCACAGTTACTGGTTGATACGTGCGGAACGGGAGGAGGTTCACTTACCACGTTCAACATTTCAACGGCGGCCGCGTTGCTTGCGGCCGGGGCTGGTGTGCGCATTGCGAAACATGGCAATCGTTCGTTCACGTCGCGTTCGGGAAGTGCCGATGTTCTCGAGGCGTTGGGTGTTGCAATTGAAGTCACACCCGAAGTCATGCTCAATACGCTCAACGAAGCAGGAATTGTGTTCATGTTTGCGCCGTTAATGCACCCGGCAATGCGTCACGTTGGGCCGGTGCGCCGCGAACTGACAATTGGAACGGTGATGAACATTGTGGGGCCGCTGGCGAATCCAGCACGCGCGGGGCGCCAGGTGGTGGGGGTTGCGGAGCGTGGTCGTCAGGAGTTGATCGCAGGGGCGCTGGCCGAATTGGGGACGGAGCACGCGATGGTCGTGTACGGAGAGCCGGGGCTGGATGAGGTTTCGCCGCTCGGGCCGACGACAGTGGTAGAGATTCGCGGGGGCGACATCACACGTTGGGAGATCGATCCGGCCATGGCGGGGGAGGATGGGATTCGGGCCGAAGATCTCGCAGGGGGAGGGCCGGAGGAGAATGCGGCGGTGATTGAGAGGGTGCTGGGTGGGGGAGGAGCACCGGCGGCGCGGGCGGCGGTGGTTTTGAACGCGGCCGCGGCGATTTATGTGGCGGGGATGGTGGCGACGTACGAGGCCGCAGTTGGGGTTGCGCGGGAGACGCTTCGGGCGGGAAGGGGGGTGGAGGCGCTAGCGAGGTTGAGGAGGGCGTCGCCGCGGATTGCGGGGTGAGAGTGCACCACAACAGCGAGCTGACTAGCTGGCTGAGTTGCTGTGTGCTGTTTGCCGAGTTGAGCGACTTCGATAGGCCCCAACAATCATGAAACCAAAGGTGCCAGCTGAAAGCTTAGGCAGCTGTTAGCCGGGAGCTTTTGCTGACAGCTGATCGGACACGACTTCGACGGGTAGTTGAGGGAACCTCTGATCTGATTTTTTCTTTTCGGATTCTTCACCAAGCCGATTGAGCATTCCGTAAAGCATTTTTCGTACTTCAACTAATTGAGTGAGCGTCGCTTCAAAGACGCGCTGCGTGATTGCACCGAAGTCGTAAGCAACGATGAGATGGTACTCGAGTTCAGAAGTTGAATTTAAGGATATGCGAAGAAAGCGCGCGAACTCGCGATCAGATTTCTGCCCGCGTCCTTCAACAATGTTCGATGGAATGGACATCGCCGCCCGCACCATTTGGCTGCGCAACGCCGAATAGGCTGGACCGCGAATTCCCGCCGCAACGTGATTGATTTTCAGCGTCAACGTGTGCGCTTTTTGCCAAACTTTGAGTTTTCTGAAATCGGCCATTTTCAAACAATGATCTCTCACCGTCGGCGGCGCGTCATCGAAATACACGGGGCAGTAGCGTTGTAATTCACTTCTCAATTTCAGTGCTCTATTCACAATACAAATCGGCACCGAGCCGGCCTTGGGCGTTGAACCAGCAATTAGCACCGAGCTTGCTATCAGCAATGAGCTTGCAATCAGCACCGAGCCAGCAATCAGCACCGAGCCAGCAATCAGCACCGAGCCAGCAATCAGCACGGAGCCAGCAATCAGCACCGAGCCAGCAATCAGCACGGAGCTTGCAATCAGCACCGAGCTTGCTATCAGCAATGAGCCAGCTGTCAGCAAGAGCTCCCGGCTAAGAGCTGTCTAAGCTTTGAGCTGGCACCTTTGGTTCCATTATTTCTGGGGTTCGTCGCAGTCGCTCCACCCATCAAACAGCACTCAGCAATTCAGCCAGCTAACCAGCTCGCTTTCGCAGTTAATACCGTCTCAGCACCCCCACCACAATCCCCTGAATTCTCACGTCATTCTCATGCACGATCATCGGGGTCATCATCTCATTCGACGGCTGCAACCGAATCCTCCCATCTCGCTCTCGGTAATACCGCTTGACCGTGGCGCTTGCGTTGTTCAGCAGCGCAATCACCATATCCCCATTGTCCGCCGATTGCCGATCATTCACGACGACAAAATCCCCGTCCTTGATATGATCCTCAATCATCGATTCTCCGCGAACCCGGAGCACATAGTGACTTCCATTCTTGCGTAGCATTCCGTCCGGAACCGCCATCGTCTCACCAACTGACAGCGCTTCTATTGGGAGTCCGGCCGCCACGTAACCGAGCATCGGAAGTTCGACCGACCGCTGGTACACTTCACTAGGCAGAATCTCAATAGCGCGACTCTCATTGTACGAGCGCTTGATGTAGCCTTTGCGCTCAAGATTGGTGAGATGCTCGTGAACCGTCGCCAGCGAGTTATAGTTGAATTGCGACGCAATTTCCTCGAAGCTGGGCGCGTAACCGTTGTCGTCCGCGTAGCCGCTGAGGTACGACAGGATCTCTTTCTGACGCTTCGTAAGCGACATGAGCCGTTCCTGGAGCAAAAAGAAGTCGCGCTAGTAGGTCGCGCCCGAATGGGCGCCGAATCCACGCTAACCGAAGACAGGCCGAAGTGCAAGGATCAGTATCGCCAAAGTGGCTTCCGCCTACGGGAACGCTCGGTTTGCTCACGAAATCTGCCGAAGCGAGGGCGAATGCCGTCGCCTCGACTTTGCCCGAATTGCGAGCGAAAGCGATGGATCGAGCAGTGGCATTGCCCTTCGCAGTCAATCTGCGCGGTGACTCGATTCGCCTGATTACCGAAATCAAGCGCTCTTCGCCCTCGAAGGGGGTCATCGCTTCGGGGCTGAACGCGGTCGACCAAGCGCGTCTCTACGTTGCGGGGGGCTCGGCCGCCATTTCAGTGCTCACCGAGCCCGTACAATTTGGTGGAGCTTTGTCGGACCTTGATGAGGTCTCCAAAGCGGTTTCGGTTCCAACCTTGCGAAAGGACTTCATCGTGCACCCGGTGCAGCTGTGGGAAGCCCGCGCCAATGGCGCATCGGCAGCGCTCCTCATCGTCCGATCACTCTCACCAGATCGACTCGACCAACTGATGCAAACCGCACGCGACTGCGGACTCGAAACGTTGGTCGAGGTGCGCAATGAAATCGAGCTTGAACGCGCATTGAAAGCCGGGGCGCGCGTCGTCGGTGTGAACAATCGCAACCTCGAGACGCTCGAAATCGACCTCACCGTTGCACCGCGCGTGATCGCTCACATCCCATCACACGTGGTTGCAGTCGCGGAGAGCGGTATGAGCCTACTGGCCGATCTCAGCGCGCCCGCCAAAGCAGGCGCGGATGCGGCCCTCATTGGCAGCGCAATTTCCGCTTCTGCAGATCCCGAAGGCGCTGTTCGCGCCCTGGCCTCGGTCGCGCGAGTCGAGCGACCACAAACGCATTAGCCAACGCGAAATCGTGCTCGCCAAGATTTGTGGTCTCACACGACCATCCGACGCCGAGCTGGCCGAGTCATTCGGTGCCGACTTTCTGGGTGTCATCATGGCGGGTGGCCCGCGTCATCTCACTGAAGTCGCCGCGAGTCACGTGCTTGGTGCACCTCGTCACGGTGTGCGCCGAGTTGTGGTTTTCGGGACGCAGCCGAGAGAGGAAATTGCGGGAATTGCAGTGCGTTTGCGCTTGGATGTGATACAACTGCACTCGCATGCAAATGCGAGTGACATCAAGTGGTTGCAAGAACGGACCCCGTGTGCCGTGTGGCCCGTGCTGCGCGTCGATGGTACGACCATTCCAGGCGAAGCAGTGCGTCTGGGTGGGTCAGCTGGATCGCTGCTGCTCGACGCCAGGGTCGTTGGTCAGTTGGGAGGAACCGGGGTCGCACTCGACTGGAGAGGTTTGGCATCTGCGGTCGACGCACTTCGACACGAGATGTCATCATTGCAAATCATTCTCGCCGGTGGCCTCAACCCGAAGAATGTTCGAGAAGCGCGAAGTCTGCTTTCAGCGGATGTTGTTGACGTATCTTCCGGAGTCGAGTCGGCGCCGGGAATAAAGAACACCGAATTGATGAAGGCATTTCTACTCGCAGCGCACGCAACAGAACCCGCGATAAACGAAAGAGCATGAGCAACACAGCAACAACCGATCGCTTCGGAAAATTTGGCGGAAAGTATGTTCCGGAAACTCTCATTCCAGCGTTGGATGAGCTGGAATTGGCTTACGCGTCGGCTATGGACGACCCGTCGTTTCGCGGGGAGCTCGATGAGCTGCTGCGCGAATATGTTGGTCGCCCTTCCGCGCTGACTTTCGCACCGCGATTGTCGGAACGTGTTGGCACCAACGTCTGGCTTAAGCGTGAAGATTTGAATCACACGGGCGCGCACAAGATCAACAATACAGTTGGTCAGGCGCTGCTCGCGTTGCGCATGGGCAAGAAGCGTATCATCGCCGAAACTGGTGCCGGACAGCATGGCGTTGCAACGGCGACGATTTGCGCGCGCTTTGGTTTGACGTGTGTTGTGTACATGGGCGAAGAAGACATGCGTCGGCAACAATTGAACGTGTTTCGCATGAACCTCCTGGGTGCAACAGTTGTTCCGGTTACGGCCGGAACTCGCACGTTGAAAGATGCAACGAGCGAAGCAATTCGTGATTGGGTGACCACAGTTAATCACAGTCACTACATCATCGGTTCGGTCGTTGGGCCCGCGCCGTATCCGCGCATGGTGCGTGACTTTCAGTCGGTCATAGGAAACGAAGCGCGTGCACAGCTGTTAGCGCGTGCAGGACAACTTCCCAAAACTGTTGTTGCGTGTGTTGGCGGCGGTTCAAACGCGATGGGAATTTTTTCCGGCTTTGTAAAAGATGCCGGAGTTGAGCTGGTTGGCGTGGAAGCGGCCGGCGACGGACTCAACACCGATCGACACAGTGCGTCGCTGACGAAAGGAACGCCAGGCGTGTTGCACGGTGCCTTGAGTTATCTGCTGCAAGACGAAAACGGTCAGGTA